>NZ_JBVJJA010000003.1:156218-259303 GCF_055586005.1 Micromonospora sp. NPDC051924 | reverse complement strand
GGAGGACTGGATGGGGGGTTTCGGACGGGGGGGGGGGGTCTGTGGGTGTCGCCCCCCCCCCCCCCCCGGGGGGGGGGGGGGGGCGGGCCCCCCCCCCCCCCCCACCGTCCCCTGAGGAGTCCTGACCATGGTCGCGATCCCGTTCCGCATCCCGCGTCCCCGCCTTGGCCGGCTGATGCTCCCGCTGCTCGTCCTGGCGCTGGTCGCGGTGTCGATCGTCCGCTTCGGCGGGTACGCCGACGCCCGGCAGGGCTACGCCGTCCCGCACGACGGGCAGCTGGAGGCCCAGCTCGGCATCCGCTTCACCCAGGCGGCCGTGGTCGGCGACGGCGGCCTGGTGGAGCTGCGCTACGTGGTGCTGGACACCCAGAAGGCGTCGGCCTTCCAGAACGACACGAAGCATCCGCCCCGGCTGCGCAACGAGCGCTCCGGCAAGCTGGCCTGGCGGGCGGCCCTGATGAAGCAGGGCCACGAGCTGCGCCCCGGCCAGAGCTACTACCTGCTCTACCTGAACAACGGCGGCGCCATCAAGCGCGGCGACACCATCGAGATCACGTCGGGGCAGCGCCGCCTGGCCCACGTGCCGGTGCGGTGACCGGCGTGCCCCGGCCGGTCCGCCTCCTCGCCGCGCTCGCCGTGGCGGGCCTGGCCGTGCTGGTCGGGCCCGCGCCGGCGCAGGCCCACGCGTACCTCGCCGGCAGCGCGCCCGCCGACGGCGCGGTGCTGGACCGGGCGCCGGAGACGCTCACCCTCGCCTTCACCGAGCACGTGGAACTCGCCGCCGCCCGGATCACCCTGGTCGACGGCGACGGCCGGCACTGGGCGGTGACCGGGCTGGCGCTGCGCGACTCCGACGGCGCCCCGGCCACCGAGGACGCCGACAGCGAGGAGGCGGTCACCCTGGTCGCCGGCCTGCCGGCGCTGCCGCCGAACACGTACCACGTCGCCTGGCGGACGCTCTCCTCCGACGATCTGCACACCACCAGCGGCACCCTGGTCTTCGGCGTCGGGCGGCAGGTCACCGCCGCCGGCGTCGCCGGCCCGGTCGGCCCCGGCCCGCGGGAGACCGCCGCCCGCGCGCTCGGCCTGCTCGGCCTGTCGGTGCTGCTCGGCGGCAGCGCGCTCGCGTTGCTGCACGCCGCCGTCGCCCGCCGGCGGCCCGACCCCACGGCGGCCGCGCTGCGCCGCCGGCTGCTCACCGTCGCCGGGTACGCGGGTGTCGTCGCCCTGCTCGCCGCGCCCCTGCAACTGGCCGTCCAGCTCGCCGGGGCGGGTGACCGGTGGCGGCTCCTGGCCGACCAGCTCACCGGCGGCCGCTGGCTGCTCCGCGAGGCCGGCACGGCCGCGCTGCTCGTGGTGGCGCTGCGCGCCAGCCGCCGGCCCCGCGCGGTCGCCGCCCCCGACCCCTCGGGCGCCGTCCCGCCGGCCAGTCGCCCGGGTCCCGGCGTGCCGGCGTCCGTGGTCGTCGGGATGACCGGGGCGATCGCCGCGGCGGCGGGCACCGCGCTGCTCGGTCACCCGATGGGCGGGCCGTCGCGGACCGCGCTGGTCGGCGGCGTCCATGTGCTCGCGGCCGGCGGCTGGGCCGGCAGCGTCCTCGCCGCCGCTCTCGTCCTGCTCCCGCTGCTCCGGCACACTCCCGACCGGGCCGCCCAGGTCCGCGCCCTGCTGCGCGCCTTCGCCACGCTCGCGGTCGGCTGCCTCACCCTGCTCGTGCTCACCGGGCTGCTGCTGACCGGCCCCCAGGTGGCCACCGTGGACGCGCTGGTCGGCTCGCCGTACGGGCTGCTGATGCTGGCCAAGGCGGCGGTGGCCGGCGTGGCCGTGCTGCTCGGTGCCCGGACCGCCCGCCGGCTGCGCCGGGCCGGCCTGCCGGGGCGCGGGCTACGCGCGGAGGCGGCCCTGCTGGCGGTCGCCCTCGGTCTGGCCGGAGCGCTCGCCGCCACCGGCCCGGGCCGGGGGCCTGCCTTCCCGGTGGCCGCCGCCCGGGCCGAGCCGCAGGTCAGCGGCCAGGTCGCGGACCTCGTCGACACGGTGGCCGTACGCCCCAACCGGCCGGGACGCAACATCGTCAGCGTCGGCGTCGGGGACACCCGCCGCCCGGCGCCCGGCCCGGTGACCGGGGTGTCGCTGCTGCTCAGCGGGCCCAACGGGGAACGCGCGGTGCACCCGGTCACCCGGACCGCCGATGGCTGGGTGGTCGCCGTGGACGACATCCGTACCCCGGGACAGTGGCGGGTGGGCGTGACCGTGCTGCGCGACGGCCTGCCGCCGGTCACCGACACCCACCCCTGGCTGGTCCCGGCCGGCGGGTCGGCCGCCCCTCCCGTACGCGTCTCGGCGGCGCCACTGCGGCCGGTGCTGGACCGGGCGGCGCTGCTGCTCGGGGTGGCCGTGTTGGGCGCGGCGGTGGGGATCGGGTGGCGGTGGTGGCGCCGGCGTCGGGCCGACGGCGGCCGGGCCGGCGCCGGTGCCGAGCGACCGCCGGGGCACCGGCCCGGTGCCGACGGGGTGCCCGACGCGGAGGACCGGCAGCCACTGGCCTCGGCCGGACGTCGCTGATCGGCCGGGTCCCGCCGCCCCGCCCGCGCGGCGCCGGGCCGGGCTCCCGGCGCCGCCCGGGTCGGGTCGCCGCGCTCCGGTGGGCACCCGCCAACCGGCGGTCGCGAGCGCGAATCCGGCTCGACCGCCGTGCTTCACTAGACGGCATGCCCAACCCCGCGATCCTCACCGTCGACGACGACCCGGCCGTCTCCCGCGCGGTCGCCCGCGACATCCGTCGCCGGTACGGCGACCGGTACCGCGTGGTGCGGGCCGACTCCCCGGAGACGGCGCTGGAGGCACTGCGGGAGTTGAAGCTGCGCGGCGAGCAGGTGGCCGTGTTGGTCGCCGACTACCGGATGCCGCAGATGAACGGCATCGAGTTCCTCGAGGCGGCGATGGACCTCTTCCCCGCCGCCCGCCGGGTCCTGCTGACCGCGTACGCCGACACCGACGCCGCGATCAACGCGATCAACGTCATCGACCTCGACCACTACCTGCTCAAGCCCTGGCACCCGCCGGAGGAGAAGCTCTATCCGGTGCTGGACTCGCTGCTGGAGGCGTGGACGGCCAGCGCCCCCGCGCCCGCCACCGACCTGCGCGTGGTCGGGCACCGCTGGTCCGCCCCGTCCTTCAAGGCCCGCGACTTCCTGGCCCGCAACCTGGTGCCGTTCCGCTGGGTGCTCGCCGACGAACCCGAGGGCGCGCAGTTGCTGGCGGCGGCGGGAGTGAGCGCGAACGACGTACCCCTGGTCGTGACGACCGACGGCAAGTCGCTGGTGCAGCCGACGGAGGCCGACCTGGCCGCGCACGTCGGGCTGGCCACGACCCCGGCCGCCGACTTCTACGACCTGGTGGTGGTCGGGGCCGGCCCGGCCGGGCTCGGGGCCGCCGTCTACGGCGCCTCCGAGGGGCTGCGAACCGTGCTGATCGAGCGGCGGGCCACCGGTGGCCAGGCCGGGCAGAGCAGCCGGATCGAGAACTACCTCGGCTTCCCGGACGGCGTTTCCGGGTCGCAGCTGACCGACCGGGCCCGCCGGCAGGCGCTGCGGTTCGGCACCGAGCTGCTCAGCGCCCGCGAGGTGGTGGCCCTGGAGGACGCCGGGGCGGCGCGGGTGCTGCGGTTCGCGGACGGCAGCAGCGTCGCCGCGCACACGGTCGTGCTCGCCACCGGCGTCTCCTACCGGATGCTGCCGGCGCCGGGGCTGGCCGAGCTGACCGGTCGTGGCTGCTTCTACGGGTCGGTGTCGAGCGAGGCGCCGAGCTGCTCCGGGCAGGACGTCTACATCGTCGGCGGGGCGAACTCGGCCGGTCAGGCCGCCGTGCACTTCTCCCGGTACGCCCGGCGGGTGCACCTGCTGATCCGCGGCGACGACCTCACCCGGTCCATGTCCAGCTACCTGATCGAGCAGCTCGCCCGGATCGACAACGTCGAGGTGCATCCGTACACCGAGGTGGTCGGCGGCGCCGGCCAGGAGCACCTGGAGGAGGTGACCCTGCGCGACACCCGTACCGGGGAGTGCCGCCGGGTCGACACCTCGTGGCTGTTCGTCTTCATCGGCGCGGAGCCGTGCACCGACTGGCTCGACGGCGCGGTCGCCCGGGATCCGCGTGGCTTCGTCCTGACCGGCCCCGACCTGACCCGCGGCGGCCACCGGCCGGCCGGGTGGACGCTGCCGCGCGACCCGTACCACCTGGAGTCCAGCATGCCCGGCGTGTTCGCCGCCGGTGACGTGCGGGCCGAGTCGGTGAAGCGGGTGGCCTCGGCCGTCGGCGAGGGCGCGATGGCGGTCTCGCTGGTGCACCGCTACCTGGAGGCGCAGTGACCATCGAATCCGACCGGCTCACCCCCGACGAGCTGCGCCGCCTCTTCCTCTTCGAGTCGCTCGACCCGGACCAGTTGGCCCACCTGTGCGAGCATGGCCGGGTCGAGCGGCGCCGGGCCGGGGAGGCCGTGTACGTCGAAGGGGAGCAGGCGAGCTGCTTCTACGTGCTGCTCCACGGCACGGTGACGATGCACCGTCGGGTCCAGGGCGACGACGTCGAGCTGAGCCGGACCAGCCTGCCGGGCGTGTACGGCGGCGCGATGCAGGCGTACATCGGGGACCCGGCCGAGCAGCGCTACCTGAACAGCCTCTTCGCGGTCACCGACTGCGCGGTCTTCGCGCTCCCCGCCGCGATCATCGCCGACGCGATGCGGACCTGGTTCCCGATGGCCACCCACCTGCTGGAGGGGCTCTTCATCGGGATGCGCAACACGCAGACCATCGTCGGTGAACGGGAACGGCTGCTGGCCCTGGGCGCCCTCTCGGCGGGCCTCACCCACGAGCTCAACAACCCGGCGGCGGGGGCGGTCCGGGCCACCGCCGCGCTGCGCGACCGGGTCGCCAAGATGCGGCACAAGCTGGCCATGATCGCCGACGGCAGGCTGGACGGCCGGCGCCTGCACGAGCTGGTGGGGCTCCAGGAGGAGGCGGTGAAGCGGGCCGCCGCGGCGCCGCAGCTGACGCCGCTGGCGGCCAGCGACGCCGAGGACGAGCTGACCGACTGGCTGGACGACCACGGGATACGCGGCGCCTGGGACCTCGCCCCCACGCTGGTCGCCGCCGGCATCGACAGCGGGTGGTTGAGCCAGGTCGACGCCGCGGTCGGCGGCGACGACGTCGAGTCGGCGATCCGCTGGATCGTGTACACCATCGACACCGAGCTGCTGATGGGTGAGATCGACGACGCGGTGTCCCGGATCTCCGGCCTGGTCGGGGCCGCGAAGCAGTACTCCCAGCTGGACCGTGCGCCCTACCAGACCGTCGACGTCCACGACCTGCTCGACGCGACCCTGGTCATGCTCCAGGCGAAGATCCCGCCCGGGGTGCGGGTGGTGAAGGAGTACGCCGAGAACCTGCCGGCCGTCCCTGCCTACGCGGCCGAGCTGAACCAGGTGTGGACCAATCTGATCGACAACGCGCTCGGGGCGATGGGCGGCACCGGCACGCTGACCATCCGGACCGCGCGCAAGGAGGACCGGCTGATCGTGGAGGTGCGGGACACCGGCGGCGGGATCCCGCCGGAGGTCCGGCCGCGCATCTTCGAGCCGTTCTTCACCACGAAGCCCGTGGGTGAGGGCACCGGCCTCGGGTTGGACATCTCCTACCGCATCGTGGTCAACAAGCACCACGGGGACATCCGGGTGCAGTCGGAGCCCGGGGACACCCGGTTCGTCGTGCTGCTGCCGATGACACCTGCCTGACCGTGCGGAGGCCCGGCCTCACTCGCCGCGCAGGCCGGGCCGGATGTCGGCGTACCGGATGGTTTCGCCGACGATCAGGGCGGCGAGGATGACCACCAGGACGGTGAGCCCGACCAGCGGGGGCAGCACCGCGGCGGCCAGCAGCCAGGCCAGCAGGGCGAGCAGGGTGACGGACCGTCCGACGTGCAGCCCGTAGTGCATGCGGTTGGCGAACAGCAGGTGCCCGGCGAGGTAGAGCGCCGTACCGCCGCACAGGGCGGCCGCGTAGAAGACGCCGAGCGGCTCGTGCCCGGCCGCGTGCGCGAGGACGCCCTCGACGCCGAGCGCGGCGAGCACGATGCCGGCGATGATCGGGAAGTGGCCGTAGGTGTAAGCCTCGACGGCGAGGGTCGCCCGGGCCCGGCCCTGCGCCTCGCGGAGCCGGTGCTCGTAGGCCGGTGACACGAGGTCGAAGTAGAGCCACCACAGGCCGATCGCCACGGCAACGCCGAGCACGGCCGCCACCAGCAGCGGGGTGCTGACCGGCTGACCGGTGGCGCCGACCCCGATCGCGAGGATCGACTCGCCGACGGCCAGGATGACGAACAGGCCGTGCCGCTCGGTCCAGTGGGTGGCGCTGTGGATTCGCCAGTTGCCCCGGCGGGAGGTGACGTAGACGAGGGTCCCCTCCACGACCAGCGCGCCGGCGAAGAGCAGCGTCTGCCGCCCGCCGCCGAGCACCACCCCGACCAGGAGCAGGGCGGCGCCGGCCAGGGTGGGCACCCAGGTGATGGCCAGCTGGCGCCGCAGGCCCGGGTCGCCGGCCGCCGCCACCGAGTAGACGACCAGGTGCACGCAGCGGACGACGAGGTAGGCGCAGACCAGCACCAGGGGGCCGTCGAGGCCGCCCGGCGCGTCGTGCCACGCCTCGGGGATGGTCAGGTCGACCACGAAGATGGCGGCCATCGCCACCGACATCGCCGCCCGCAGCAGGCCCTGGTCCGCGCGCGCCTGGTTGCCGAGCCACGCGTACCCCGACCAGGTCCACCACAGCAGCGTCAGCAGCAGCAGGCCCTGTACGACCCCGTGGGCGTCGTGGGCGTGCGCCATGTACTCCGAGACGCGGGTGACCGCGAAGACGTACACCAGGTCGAACAGCAGCTCGAACCGGCTCACCGACTGGCCCTCGCCGGTGGGACTGACCGCCGGGTGCCGGCCGGGCCGCCGGCCGTCGTTGTCCATGGTCCGCCACCTCCGTTTCGCCCTTCCCTCGGGATCAACGTCGCCGCCCGCCGCGGATGACGCACCGTTGCGAACGCTCAGCCCCTGGGCGGCGGGGCTTCACGGTCGACGGGCCGGCCGGGTCGATCCTCGTCGCCGCTGCGCCGTGGCGTCCCGGCCGGAAGGGTCCGGACACTCGACCCGCGTGGGATCGCCGCGGACGAGTTCGTCGTGGATGCGCCAGCGCGCGGTGGTGTCGGCGCGCCGGGCCGCCTCGTCGCCCTCCTCGATCCGTCGGCGCAGCAGGTCCAGGGCGATCCGGCGGTTGAGGCCGAACTGCCGCTCGGTGTCCACCACCACGACGAGTCCCGAGGGTCGGTGGGTGGCCCGGACCGCCGTGCTGGCCTTGTTCCGGTGCTGGCCGCCGGGGCCGCCGGTCCGGCAGGCCACGACGTCGACGTCCGCGTCCCGGAACGTGGTGACCGGCGTGTCGACCCGGCACGGCCGGGCGACGACGTACCAGTTCTTGCGGCCGGTGGACGCCCGGTACGGGCTGGGGGCCTGCCAGCACAGAGTTCCGGTCCAGCCGGCGGCGAACGTCTCGGCATCGGCGCCGGTGATCCGGACCAGGACCGACCGGTAGGTGCCGGGCCGGTCACCGGGCACGGTCTGCGCCCGGTGGATCGTCAGACCGTGCCGGGCGGCGTCGGCCTCCAGCCGGCCCAGCAGCCGCGCCAGGGCCCAGGCGCATTCCTCGGGGCCGCGCCCGGTGGACATGAGCAGGTCCACGGTCACGACCGGCCCCGCCGGCGGCGGTCGTTCCGCCGGTCCGCCCGGGGCGCGGACCCGACGTCGGGCGTCTTGTAGGTGACCACGGGAACCGTGCTGGCGATCGGGGTGGCCAGGCCGTGGTCGACGAGGTCGGCGATCACCTGCTCGATGCGTTTGTAGGCCGCGGGCGCCTCCTCGAAGAGCAGTTGCCGGTCGCCGCACACCACCAGGGATCCCGCCGGGGTGCGGCGCAGTTCCTCGACGGTGTGCTTGGCCCGGCCCCGGCGCAGCGCGTCGGCCCGGGACATCTTGCGACCCGCGCCGTGCGCCACCGAGTGGTTGGCCGCCGGCCCGGCGTGGGCGGCCACCAGGTAGGAGGGGGTGCCGCGGGTGCCGGCGACCAGCACGTCCCGGCGGTCGCCCGGCGCCGCGCCCTTGCGGTGCAGGTAGACCCCGTCGCGGACCTCGACCAGGTTGTGGCACTGGTCCACGACCGGCTCGGTCGGCTCGGCGCCGAGGGCGTGGGCGACCCGGGCGGCCAGCAGCCGCCGGTTGAGCGACCCCCACCGTACGGCCTCGTCGTGCCGGGTCAGGTAGGCGGCGGGGTCGGGGGCCGGGCCGGCGCCGTGGACCTCGGTGTGCGCCCGCAGGATCCGCTCGCCCAACCCGCGGGAGCCGCTGTGGACGACGAGCACCAGGTCGCCGGCGTCCAGCCCGAGGCGGCTCGCGTGGTCGGGCGCGAACACGGTCCCGATCCGGGCCAGCTCGACGAAGTGGTTGCCCCGGCCGACCGTCCCGAGTCCGTCGAGGTGGCCGGCCGGGACGTCGCCGGTCAGGACCGCCCAGGCCGGGTCGTCGGCGTCCTCCTCCGGGTCCAAGGCGCGGTCGAGGTCGGGGAACCGGGCGGCGAGCTTCTCCGGTACGGGTCGCCTGAGCGCGATGGGGAAGACGGCGATGCCGCAACCGATGTCGGAGCCGACGAGGAACGGGTACAGCACGGTCGACGCCATGGCGGCGCCGATCGGGGCGCCCTTTCCCGGGTGCAGGTCCGGCATGCCGGCGACGTGGACCATGCCGTCGAGGGCGGCCACCTGGTGGCACTGCGCGACGGCATCCGACTCGATCCAACTGGTCGGGGAGGCGAACACGGTGATGGTGGCCGGTGCGGACGCCGGCCGATGGGAGTGTGCAGACAAAGACGCTCGCTTCTCGCGAAGAGGGATGGGCGGACGGCAGGCCGGCGCCGGCCGGGCGCCGGGGGCCTGGAGAGCAACGGGGTGCAGCCGTCAGAACGTCATGGACCGCACTCTCCCGGAGGCGGCCGTGGCCGGCAACCGACTTTCCGTGGCGCCCCCGTGCGCAGGCGCCGTACCCCGGTGCGTCCGGCCGTCCACGTATCCTCTACGAGCACCGGTCACGCGGCCCGGGCCGTGCCCCGCGGCACGGGTGCCGGGCGCGGACGCCGGACGGGCGGCGGGGAGCGGAGGCGCGGGCCGTGGGGAAGCAGCGCAGGTCGCCGCGGTGGCGGTGGCGGTGGGCGGTCGCCGGGCCGGCCGTAGCCGTTGCCCTGCTCGTCGCGGTGCCGGCTGACGCGGCGGTGGCCGGCCCGTCTCCGCAGCCGTCGCCGGCCCACGGGTCGCCGGTCTGCCGGGTACGGGACAGCCGGCTCACCGAGATCTCCGGGATGGCCGCGACGGCCACCGGGTACGTGATGGTCAACGACAGCGCCGACGAGGAGCCCCGGCGGCGGATCTTCTTCCTCGACAACCATTGCCGGGTGGTACGCGCCCTGCGCTATCCCTCGCGGCCGCGGGACACCGAGGACCTGGCCGTCGCGGCGGACGGCACGATCTGGATCGCCGACATCGGCGACAACGACCGCTCCCGGGACACCGTCGCCGTGTGGAAGCTGCCGCGGGGGGCCGCCCGGCCGGTGTTGCATCGGTTGACCTACCCGGACGGGCCGCACGACGCGGAGGCGCTCCTGCTGACCGGCGACGGTCGCCCGCTCCTCGTGACGAAGCAGGGCGGCGCGGCCGGCATCTACAGCCCGGCGCGGGCGCCGGTGCCCGGTACGACGGTGCCGATGGTGCGGCGGGGGCAGGTGGCGCTGCCCGGCACGGACACGAGCAATCCCTTCGGCTTCCTGGGCCGCGCCGTGGTCACTGGCGCCGCGGCCGCGCCCGACGGGCGGCGGGTGGTGCTGCGCACCTACGCCGACGCGTTCGAGTTCGACGTCCCCGACGGGGACGTGGTCGCCGCGCTGACCACCGGGCGGCCGCGGGTCGTCAGCCTGCCCGACGAGCCGCAGGGCGAGTCCGTCAGCTACACCCCGGACGGCCGCTTCCTGCTCACCGTCTCCGAGACCGCCGACCAGCCGGGCGGCACCCGACCGACCGTCCTGCGCTACCCGACGCCCCCGCGGCCGGCCCCGGCACCTCGACCGACCGCCGCCGGGGTCGCCGGGTCGCCGGCTGTCGCCGATCCGCCCCGCCGGCGGGACGTCGGGGCCCCGTGGGGCGTGCTGGCCCTGCTGGGGGTGGGCGTGGTCGGCGTGGGACTGGTCGGCGCGGCCCGTTCCCGCCGCGCGAAGCGCTAGCCCGCGGGCCCGGCGATCGCCCCGCCAGCATGGCGTTGTTGCAGGTCACTGGCATCTGCCGCGTTGTCGCACCGGGGTCGGGCCGCATATCGTCGCCTCGCCACGGACGGATCCGTCCGGATGAGGGGGAGCGGTGCACGACCACGAGCACGACCACGACCACGCGCACGAACACGCGCACGCGCACGAGCGGCGGCTCGCCGCCTGGTGGCACCAGCTGCGGCACGTCGTCGTCCCGCACTCGCACGACTCCCGGGCGAAGGTCGACCCGGCGTTGGAGTCCTCCCGGGACGGGCTGCGCGCGTTGTGGATCTCGCTGGTCGGCCTTGGGGCCACCGCCCTCGCCCAGGCGGCCGTCGTGGTGCTGTCCGGGTCGGTCGCCCTGCTCGGGGACACCCTGCACAACGTCGCGGACGCGCTGACCGCCGTACCGCTGGGGATCGCCTTCCTGCTCGGCCGGCGGGCCGCCACCCGCGCCTACACCTACGGCTACGGCCGGGCCGAGGACCTCGCCGGCATCGTCATCGTCGCGGTGATCGCCGCGTCCGCCGTCGCCGCCGCCTGGACGGCCGTCGACCGGCTGGTGCGCCCGGCCGAGGTGGCCCACCTGCCGTGGGTGGCCGCCGCCGGGCTCGTCGGGTTCGTCGGCAACGAACTGGTCGCCCGGTACCGCATCCGGGTCGGCCGCCGGATCGGCTCCGCCGCGCTGGTCGCCGACGGGCTGCACGCCCGGACCGACGGCTACACCTCGCTCGCCGTGCTGGCCGCCGCCGCCGGCGCCGCCCTCGGCTGGCGCTGGGCCGACCCGGCGGTCGGGCTGGTCATCGCGGTCGCGATCGCGTTCGTGCTCAAGGACGCCGCCCGCGAGGTCTACCGGCGGCTGATGGACGCCGTCGACCCGGAACTGGTCGACCGGGCCGAGGCCACGCTGCGGGCCGTCGACGGCGTCCGGGACGTGGCCGGGGTACGGCTGCGCTGGATCGGTCACCGTCTGCACGCCGAGGCCGATCTCGTCGTGGACGCCACCCTCAGTCTGGTCGCGGCGCACGAGATCGCGGCCGATGCTGAGCACCAGCTCACCCACGCCGTGCCGCGGCTGTCCAGCGCGACCGTGCACACCGACCCGGACAGCCATCCCGGCGGGCACCACCACACCGACCTGGCCCACCGCCGCCGGCGCCGCTAACTCGCCGGTCCGTCCAGAACGGTCAGCCGGTGACCCGACGGATGGCCAGCAGGGCGATGTCGTCCGTGGGGTGTTCGGCGTCGAGGGTTGCCATGATCGTGTCGCACACCGCCTCGACCGGTCCCACCGCGACCGCGGCCGTCAGCCGGGCCACGCCGGCGTCGAACAGTTCGCCCCGGCGTTCGACGAGTCCGTCGGTGTAGGACACCAGGACCGCGCCGGCCGGGAGATCCACGGTCGTGGCCCGGCGTTCGCCGTGCCTCCCGGCGGCGCCCAGTGGCGGGTCGACGGGCGCGGCGAGCATGGCGGCCGGTCGGCCGGGCGCGGCCAGGATCGGCTGGGGGTGCCCGGCCAGGGACATCCGGACGGTGGCGCCGTCCGGCGAGATCATCGCGTACAGGGCGGTGGTGAGGCTGCCGGCCTCGAAGTGGACCACCTTCCGGTCGAGGAGGGTGAGGGCCTCCGCCGGATCGGCGCAGACGAGGGCGTACGCGCGCAGGGCGCTGCGGACGCGCCCCATCACCACCGCAGACTGCAGCCCGTGACCGGACACGTCTCCCATGACCACGCCGAGCCAGCCGGAGGGGAGGGTGAAGACGTCGTACCAGTCGCCGCCGACGCCGGAGGCGTGCCCGGGCACGTACCGCCCGGCCAGCTCCAGGTTCGGCACGTGAGGGAACTCGGCAGGGATCAGGCTCCGCTGCAGGGCCAGGGCGGCCGAGTGGTCAAGGCTGCTCTCCCGCGCCCGGTTGGCCAGCGCGACGTGGTTGGCGACGAGTTCCAGCAGTCGGACGTCGTCTCCGGTGAACCGGCGCGGGGTGAGGGTGCCGACGTGCAGCACACCGATCAGCCGGCCCTGCGACATGACCGGTACGCCGAGCAGGGAGCGAACCCCGGCCTGCAACAGGACCGGGTTGACGACCCGGTCCGAGGTCACGTCCTCGATGATCACGGGTTGCCGGGTCATCGCGATGCGGCCGGCGAACCCCCGCCCGATCGAGACACGGAAACCCTGACGGACCTCCTCCTCCAGCCCCTTCGCCGCGGTGGCCACCAGGTGCCGGGCGCGTACGTCGAGCAGCAGGATGGCGGCCGTGTCGACCTGCAGCAGCTCGCGCACCCGGTCGAGGACCTCGTCGAAGAGGTCGGCGGCGTCGAGCCGCGACAGGGTGGCAGCGGCAACCGCGTCGATGCGGCGTAACCGCTGCTCATCTCGCTGGCGCTCCGCGCGAACCACCCTCGGATCGTAGTTGCCGGACCGCGGCTTCTGCTCGGAGCGCCCCGCCCGCCGCCGGCCCCCCGGTGGCCGCCGTCCCGACGCCGAATTCCCCCGGCTGCCGAAAATTCCGGAAGGCGGGTGAGACGGTGGTCAGTGCCGGGCGGCGGCGCTGTCCCGCACCACCAGCTCGGTGGCCAGCTCGACCCGGGGGGACTCGATCTCCTCGCCCTGGGACAGCCGCAGCACCGTGCGGGCGGCGAGCCGTCCCATCTCGACCAGCGGCTGCCGCACGGTGGTCAGCGGCGGTGACGCCCACCGGGCCTCGGGCAGGTCGTCGAAGCCGACCACGCTGACGTCGTCGGCGACCCGCAGCCCGCGGCGGCGGACCGCCTCGTAGACGCCGAAGGCCATCTGGTCGCTGGCCGCGAAGATCGCGGTGGGCGGATCGGCCAGCTCCAGCAGGGCCGAGCCCGCGGCGAAGCCGGCGGAGTGGTAGAAGTCGCCCGGCTGCACCAGCCGGTCGTCCACGGGCACCCCGGCCCGCTCCAGGGCGGCCCGGTGGCCGTCCAGCCGGGCCCGGCTGCACAGCAGATGGCTGGGCCCGGCCACGAAACCGATCCGCCGGTGCCCGAGGCCGAGCAGGTGCTCGGTGGCGGCGAGGCCGCCGGCCCAGTTGGTGGCGCCGATGGTGGGTACGTCGGTGGTCGGCACGCCGGCCGGGTCGACCACCACCACGGGCACGTTGAGCCGGCGCAGCTGGGCGTGCACCGGAGGGCTCAGGTGCGAGGTGACCACGATGACCCCGTCCGAGGCGCGGGAGCGCAGGTTCTGCAGCCACTGCCGGGTCGAGGTGGACTCCCGGTGGATCGCCGAGACCACGGTGCCCACCCCGGCCGCGTGGCCGACGTCCTCGACGCCCCGGATGATCTCCACCGCCCAAGGGCTGTCCAGGTCGGGGAAGACCAGGTCGAGCAGGCCGGCCCGGCGAACGGTGCGGCTGCCGCGCCGCCGGTAGCCGTGGTGGCGCAGCAGCTCCTCGACCCGTTCCCGGGTGTCCGGGGCGACGTCCGAGCGCCCGTTGAGAACCCGGGAGACGGTGGGCACGGAGACCCCGGCCTCCTGCGCGATCGCGGTGATGGTCACCCTGCGTTCGTCGTCCGCGTTCACCCGCGTCTCCTTCGCCCGGCCGGCTCGCCCCACGGTCATCTTGCCGTACCGGCAAGGGGTTGACGACACGCCGGGCCCGCCCTAGCGTTCTGAGACGTTCCGACAACTTTCCGGAAAGCAGCCAGGCAGCTTTCGGGTCGACGCGCTCGGGGTGGTTCCGGCGGACTGAGGAGCCTCGTGTACACGGACCTGCCCGAGGCGCAGCTGCGCGCCCACCACAGCGACCTGCGCGAACCGGAGGACTTCGACGCGTTCTGGGCCGACACCCTCGCCGAGGCCCGGAAGTGCGGCGGCACGGTCGAGGTGACCGCCGTGCCCACGCCGCTGGCCTGCCTGGACGTCTTCGACGTGACCTTTCCCGGCTTCGCCGGTCAGCCGGTGAAAGGCTGGCTGCGCGTCCCGCGCGGCGCGTCCGGGCGGCTGCCCACGATCGTGCAGTACGTCGGCTACGGGGGCGGTCGTGGACATCCACTGGAGAACTTGCTCTGGGCCGCCGCCGGCTGTGCCCACCTCCAGATGGACACCCGTGGCCAGGGCTCCGGCTGGAGCCGCGGCGACACCCCGGACCTGGCCGGGGCCGGCCCGCAGGCGCCCGGCATGGCCACCCGGGGCATCGAGGACCCGCGCCGCTACTACTACCGCCGGTTCCTCACCGACGCGGTCCGCGCCGTCGACGCGGCCCGCGGGCTGCCGGCCGTCGACCCGGCTCGGGTCGCGGTGCTCGGGCACAGCCAGGGCGGCGCCGCCGCGCTGGCCACCGCCGCCCTGGTGCCGGACCTGGCGGCGGCGGTCGCGTACGTGCCGTTCCTCTGCGACATCCCGCGCGCCGTGACGATCACCGACGCCCACCCGTACCGGGAGATCCTGCGAGATCGTGCCCCCGTCCACCGTCTACGCCGCGGTCAACGCCTACCGGGGGCCGGCCGAGCTGGCGGTGTGGCGCTACAACGGCCACGAGGCCGGCGGCGTCGACGACGACGTCGCCGCGCTCGACTTCCTCCGTGCGGCGTTCGACGGGTGACCGGTTGCCGGCCTACCGGGCCGGCGATCCTGGTAGACACGGCAGAGTGAGGACCGGGAGACGAGCGGTGGCCGTCCTGGCCGTGCTGGCCGCGGCGCTCGCCGCCGGCTGCCAGCGGCCCGCGCCGCGCCCGTCGCCCGCCCCGACGTCGGCACCCGCGCCGTCGGCCACCCCGACGGGGCCGCGCGCCCCGGCCGACTTCGTCGACCTCGCCGCCGTCGACCCGAGCATCCGCACCGACGTCCGGTACGCCACCGCGCACAACTTCGTCGGCCGGCCGGTCACCGGCTACGCCGAACCGCGCTGCCTGCTCACCCGGCGGGCGGCGGACGCGCTGCACCGGGTGCAGACCGCCGCGCTCGCCCAGAACCGCAGCCTCAAGGTGTACGACTGCTACCGTCCGCAGCGGGCGGCGAACGACTTCGTCGCCTGGGCGAAAGTCCCCGCCGAGCAGCAGATGAAGGGCGAGTTCTACCCCGACGAGCCGAAGGACCGGCTCTTCCCCGACGGCTACATCGGCGCGCCGACCGCGCACAGCCGGGGCAGCACCCTCGACCTCACCCTGGTCCCGGTGCCCACCCCCGACCAGCCGGCGTACGCGCCGGGGCAGCCCCTGGTGGCCTGCACCGCGCCCGCCGGTCGACGGTTCCCCGACAACTCGGTCGACATGGGCACCGGCTTCGACTGCTTCGACGCGCGCGCCCACACCGCCGACCCGCGGATCACGGGGGCGGCGCGGGACAACCGGGAGCTGCTAAAGCGGCTGATGACCGCGCAGGGTTTCGAGAACTACGCCCGCGAATGGTGGCACTACCGCTACGTCGACGAGCCGTATCCGAAGACGTACTTCGACTTCCCGGTGGCCCGGTCGTCGCTGCGGTGAGCGCCGCCCCGGCGGGGAGCGGCGCTCACCGGCGGCGTCAGAGGATGCCGCGGGCGACGAAGGCCGCCCGGGTCGCGTTCGCGGCCTGGGTGCCGTAGAGCCGCTGGGCGGCGGCCACGGTGGCCAGCGCGGCGTCGCGGAACGTGGTGTCCTTGGCGAAGTCGAACTGGGCGTCCACGATCAGCGTGGTGGCCTTGCGGTCACCGAGCGCGGTGCGGATGTCCCACAACGCGCGGGACCAGATCTCCCCGTCGGCGTGCACCTCACCGCGCAGGTCGGTCGGGTAGACCTTGGTGCCGTCGAGGCGGCGCAGGCAGTGCGGGACGGTGCGGGTGTAGGAGACCGAGTCCCAGTCGGCCACGCAGGCCTCCGGGGTCTTCGTCGGCACGCCGGTGGCCCAGCTGGTCACCACGACCGCCAGGTAGTCGCCGAACGCCTCACCGATGGCGCCGGACTCCAGCGTGGTGCCGAAGCCGGGCACCTGGCCGTCCTGCACCGAGTGGCCGTACTCGTGGACGATCACCTCGGCGTCCTCGGCGTCGTCCACGCCGCCCTTGCCCAGGGTGATGTTCGCCTTGTCCTCGCGGAAGAACGAGTTGTCGCCGCCGTACTGGTCGATGCGCAGCTCGATCTGCCGCTGGTTGACCGGGCGCAGCGTGCCGCCGAAGCCGAGCGACTGCAGGTACGCCTGGGCGGTGTTCACCCAGTGGTAGCCCATCACCTGCTCGAACTGGTCGGCGTCGCGGTGCCACGCCGGGTAGGCGCCGTCCACCGCCAGCGCGGCGTTGCCGGTGCTGCTCTTGACCACCACGTACTTGCCGGTGAGGGTGCCGGAGCCGTCCAGGTTGGTCAGCAGCACCGACCGGTACGCGCCGGCCAGGGCCGGGTAGTCCGCGTCCTTCTGGTCGGTCAGCGACTCGTCGCCGAGCTGCTGCACCGGATTCGGTGCGAAGACCGTCGCGGTGGCGGTGTGGTCGTAGGTCTCGCCGGCCGCCTGGACGGTCGTGCCGCCGGTGACCAGCGCCGCGGTGACCGCCGAGGCGACCAGCGCGGAACGTCGGATGTGGGGGTGCATCATGATCCCTTCGGAGGTGGATCGATCCGCCGAGACTAAGCTCCCCGTCGAGCACTGCCAAGCATCGACGAGCAGGCCAGCCGGTCTGTGTGGGAGGAAGAACCGTGGAGACCGAACGGATCGGCCCGCCGCTTCAGGCCGGGGAGCGGGAGATGCTGCGCGCGTTCCTCGACTTCCACCGGGCCACCCTGGAACTCAAGTGCGCGGGGCTGACCGACGACCAGCTACGACGGCAGTCCTCGCCGCCGTCGACGCTGTCCCTGCTCGGCCTGCTCCGGCACATGGCCGAGGTGGAACGCCAGTGGTTCCGTCGGGTGATCAACCAGGAGGACCTCCCGCTGGTCTGGTCCGACAGCTTCGACTTCCAGGCGGCGTACGACGCCGAGAACGCCGACGTCGCGGGGGCGTTCGAGGCGTGGCGGCGGGAGGTCGAGCACGCCCGGCGCATCGAGCGCGAGGCCGAGTCCCTCGACGTCACCGCCTGGAACGCGCGCTGGGAGGAGGACGTCTCGCTGCGCCTGGTGATGATGCACATGATGCACGAGTACGCCCGCCACAATGGCCACGCGGACTTCCTCCGCGAGGCCATCGACGGCACCGTCGGCGTCTGACCGGCGGGCGGGACGGAGGTCCCGCCCGCCGGTCCCTTCGGCCCTGCCCGCCGGCCTTCCACCGGAGAAGCGTGGAAGGAGAAATCGGCGTGAGGAGGAGCCATGAAGGCACTCGTGTACGGCGGGCCGGGCGAGAAGTCCTGGTCCGAAATCCCGGATCCCACCATCGCCGGCCCCCGCGACGCGATCGTCCGGGTCGACGCGGTCACCATCTGCGGGACCGACCTGCACATCCTCGGCGGTGACGTGCCCGAGGTGCCGGCCGGCCGCGTGCTCGGCCACGAGGCGGTGGGCACGGTCGTCGCGGTCGGCGACGGCGTCGGCAACCTGAAGGAAGGCGACCGGGTCCTCGCTTCCTGCATCTCCGCGTGCGGCGTCTGCCGCTACTGCCGCGAGGGCGCCTACGGGCAGTGCCTGGGCGGGGGCGGCTGGATCCTCGGCCACACGGTCGACGGCGTGCAGGCCGAGTACGCCCGCATCCCGTTCGCCGACCTGTCCACGTACAAGCTGCCCGAGCAGGTGTCCGACGAGGCGGCCGTGCTGCTGGCCGACATCCTGCCCACCTCGTACGAGGTCGGCGTGCTCAACGGCCACGTGCGCCCCGGCGACACCGTCGTGGTGGTCGGCACCGGCCCGATCGGGCTGGCCGCCATCCAGACCGCGAAGCTCTACTCGCCGACCCACATCGTCGCCGTCGACAAGGCACAGAGCCGACTGGACGCGGCCAAGCGGTTCGGGGCCGACGTGACCGTGCTCGCCGACGGCGACCCGCTCGAGGTGGTCCGCGCGGTCACCGGCGGGCTCGGCGCCGACGTGGTGATCGAGGCGGTCGGCACCCCGGCCAGCTTCGAGCTCTGCACCACCCTGGTGCGCGCCGGTGGCCGGGTCGCCAACATCGGCGTGCACGGCAAGCCGGCCACCCTGCACCTGGAGCGGCTGTGGATCCGCGATGTCACCATCACCACCGGCCTGGTCGACACCCGGACCACCCCGACGCTGCTGAACATGCTGGTCGCCGGCCAGCTCGACACGGCGCACATGGTGACCCACCGGTTCGCGCTGGACCAGATCGTCGAGGCGTACGACGTCTTCTCCCGGCCGGCGGAGACCGGCGCCCTCAAGGTCGTGCTGACCCGCCGCTGACCCGGCACGCCCCGCCGCATCCCCGACCCCGGCCGGAGGTGCGGCGGCCGGTCACCGGTCGCGGCGCAGCGGCAGCCAGGCCAGCACGTCCTGGATCTTCGCGTCCCAGTACGCCCAGTCGTGGTCGCCGGGGGAGAAGTCGACGGTCAGGGGCACGTCGCGCCGGCGGGCGGTCTCGACGAACCGGACGCTGTCCTCGTGGAGGAAGTCCTCGGTGCCGCAGGCGACGTAGAGCGCGGGCAGGTCGCCGCCGGCCCGTTCCAGCAGTGCCACGGTGTCGTCGTCGGCGCCGGCGACCTCCCGGTCGCCCCAGACCGTGTGCCAGACCGCCGGGTCCATCGGGCTGCTCGGATGGTCGCGCCGGTGCGCGACGTCGAGCGCGCCGGAGAGGCTGGCCGCCGCCGCGAACCGGTCCGGCTGCCGCAGCGCCCACTTCACGGCCCCGTAGCCGCCCATCGACAGCCCGGCGACGAAGGTGTCCTCCCGCCGCTCGGAGAGGCGGAAGAAGGATCGGCAGACCTCGGGCAACTCCTCGCTGAGGAAGGTCCAGTACCGGTTGCCGTGCGTCTCGTCGGTGTAGAAGCTCCGGGCGACCTGCGGCATCACCACCGCCAACCCGAGCGACGCGACGTACCGCTCGATCGCGGTGCGCCGGGTCCAGATGGTGTCGTCGTCGGTCAGCCCGTGCAGCAGGTAGAGCACCGGCGGGTCACCGGCGGGAGCGCCACCGGGCATGCCGATCCCGGCCGAGCTCCGTTCCGGCAGCAGCACCGTCATCGCGGTGCCCAGGCCGAGCGCCTCGGAGAAGAAGTCACATCGGATCCGCGCCACGACGTCGGATCGTACGCGCCGGGACGGTGGCGCTCAGTCCGCGTACCGCAGGCGGCGCAGGCCCACCACGGCGGCGGCCACCGCCGCGACCAGGGCGACCACCCCGGCGGTGAGGTCGGCGCCGATCCCGGCCGGGTCGCCGGCTGCGGCCCGGGCCAGGTCGGGCAGCGTGAGCGCCGCCGCGGCGAGACCGAACAGGGTGACCGCGACCAGCGCCAGCGGCGCGGCCGGGGGCAGCCAGCCGGCGTCCCGCAGCGGCCCGACCCGCCGGGCCAGCAGGTACAGGGCGAGGGCCAGCAGGCCGAGTACGCCGGCGGCGACCCGGTACTGCACGACCTCGCCCCAGTGGTGCAGCTCGGCGGCGCGGGCGCAGTCCGGCGCGCCCGGCACCAGCCGCAGGTATTCGGCGCAGCGTTGCGTGGTGTACGTGACCCCGGCGCCGTCCCCGGCCACCAGGTGCGCGCCGAACACCCGCCCGGCCAGCTCGGCGAGCAGACCGCTGACGCCGACGGCCAGCAACCCGACCGCGCCGAGCAGCCAGGCGCCGGTGAGGCCGCGGCGCAGCACGTCCCTGATGGACAGATGGACCCGCCGCAGCCCGGCGGCGAGGTCGTCGGCGGTGCCGAAGCGCGCCACGGCGATCCGCTCGGCCTCGGTGGGGTCCGCGCCCTCGGCGACCGCCTGGGCCGCCGCGCTGCGCAGGTGGTCCTCCGCCTCGACGAGCGCCCGCCGCCCGGCCGGACCGGTGCCGGTCAACCGGTCGAAGAGCCGGTCGAGGTGGGCGTCGATCGGTGACTCGATCCGCTCGCTGCGCTCGCTCATGCCGGTGCTCCCTGGGTCGGTGCGAGGATCGCGGCCACGCCGCGGACCAGCGCCTGCCACTCGGACTGTTTCGTGGCCAGCGCGGCGACGCCCCGGTCGGTCAGCTCATAGCGGCGGCGGCGCCGGCCGGGGCCGTCCTGCCAGGCGCTGGCCACCAGGCCGGCGCGCTCCAGCCGGTGCAGGGCCGGATAGACGGTGCCCTCGGGCAGGTCGAAGGTGCCCGCCGAACGCTCTCGCAGCGCCTGGATCAGGGCGTAGCCGTGGGTCGGGCCGGCGCCCCGCAGGGCCGCGAGGATCAGCAGGTCGAGGTGTCCACGCAGGTCCATCGCCATACCTAGAAACCCTAGGCATAGCGAATCCAGGGGTCAAGGGGCCGATGGACCTGTAATCGGCCGTTCCTATTGCCGAGGGGCGTCCGCGAGGGACAGGATGACGATGCGCGCCGGAAACACACCCGTAACCTGCGTGCAGCTGGTCTCTGTCACAAGGAAGTGGGAGTCAGTCATGAGCGACGCGTCGACGGCACTGGGTGTGCGTCTCTACCCGGACCTCGTCGAGCAGGGCGGGCTGGCCCCCGCGCTCGCCGACGCGGCCGCCCGGCACGGGCTTGACCTCGGACAGGTGACCGCCCCCGACCACGGGCGCGCCCGGTTCACCTGTGCCGAGGTCAACTCCCCGCAGGGCGTCGTCTGCGTCGGACTCGGCTCCCAGGCCCGCTACTTCATGATCGACCTGCGGGTGGCCGGCGAGGTCCAGGCCCGCGGCGACGCCACCGACCTGCTCCAGGTGGCCCAGGTGGCCGCCGCCTGGCGGGCCGGCGCGACCATCGCCGAACTCACCGCGCGGTTCCCCTTCATGGAGGAAATGAAGCGCTACCCGGTCGCCCAGGCCGGCTAGCTCAGCCACCGTCTTCACGTCGGTCACCGACCGGGCGCGGGCCGTCATACCCCGGGTTAATGTCCCACCAGGAAGGAATGACCGCCTGCTCGAAGGCCATCACGCCTCGTGACAACCCTCAATCTCGGAATTCTCGCCCACCTCGACGCCGGCACCCAGCCGCCCCCGCTGGGACCACGACCCGC
This sequence comes from Micromonospora sp. NPDC051924, assembly GCF_055586005.1. Lineage (NCBI taxonomy): Bacteria > Bacillati > Actinomycetota > Actinomycetes > Micromonosporales > Micromonosporaceae > Micromonospora > Micromonospora sp. NPDC051924. Next base: position 237,905 of record NZ_JBVJJA010000003.1, on the reverse strand, counting down.
TGCACCGGAAGGAGTATCTGCTCGCCGTCGCCCGCCGGGTCACCGCCCGGCCGGAGCGATGACCGGCCGGGGCCAGCGGCACCGCACCGCGTCCACGCAGGTGTCCCGCGAGGTGGGGCCGCCGAACCGGAGCCGGTCGTACCCGGTGAACGCCGGTTCGAGGGCGTCCAACTCGTCGACCAGCGCGTGCAGCCGGTCGAGCCAGCCGGGCGACCCGGCGTCCGGCTCGTCCGGGGCCGCCCGGATCGCCGCCGTCAGCTCGTCCTTGCGGCGGATCGTCTCCGGGCTGACCGAGCGCAGGCAGACGTACTGGCCGCTCAGGTAGGCGTCCCACTCCGCCGCCCCCTGCGCCGGGTCGGCCCACTGTCCGACGAACCATGCCGCCAGCCGCGCCACCCCGCCGGCCCGCTCGGCCAGGCCGAACAGGTCGGCCGGCACCATCTCCGCGCCGTCCGAGCGCAGATAGCCCGGCAACGGCAGCCGCCGGTCCAGCATCAACCGGCGTACGTCGTCCGGGTCCCGCCCGGTCGCCGCGCACAGCTCCTCGAGAACCACGAACTGCGCGCTCACGTACGCGTCATCCGCCGCCGTCATCGGGTGCAACCCGTTGACCTGCCGGAACCGCTCCGCCACCTGCTGCCGCAAGGCCATTCCGGTCCCTCCTGTCGTGTCCTGTCGACAGGCTAGGGTCGGGATCCTTCGGCCTCCGCCGAACCATCGGCCGCCGGCCGCCGGGCCTGCACGTAGCGCAGGGCGGGCCAGCGGTCCCCGGATCCGACGAGCTCGAAGCCGGCCCGCTCGACCAGGTCGGCGAGATCGGCCATCGCGTGGTGCTGCCGCGCATGCCGGGCCATCACGCCGAACAGGTTGGCGACGCGGAGGTGGCGTGGCTGCTCACGGAAGTCGACGAGGAGGATCCGGCCGCCGGGGCGCAGCACCCGGCGCATCTCCCGGACCGCGGCCGCCCGGTCCTCGGCCGGCAGGTGGTGGATGGCGAGGCTGGAGACGACCGCGTCGAAGGAGGCATCCGCGTGGGGCAGGGCCTGGGCGCCGGCCACCTCGAAGGTGCAGTTGACCGGCGACCGCGTCGACGCGTAGGCGATGACCGAGGGGGACGGGTCGATGCCGACGACAGCTCCGTCCGGGCCTACGGCCCGCGCCACGCGCCGGGTGAGGTATCCGGTGCCGCAGCCGATGTCGAGCACCCGGTCGCCGCGCCCGATCCCGCTGAGGGCGACCAGGCCGTCGTAGACCTGCCGGCGGCGCCCCAGCATGCCGATCGCCGCGCTCCACTCGTAGCGGCGTGCGCCGCGGATCAGCGCCCCACCCTCGTCCCCGCCGTGTTCGTGCCCCTGCTTCCTGAGTGCCATCGAGCCCCACCCTTCGAGTTTGCGATACATATTGTCTACACCAGCACGGACTGTCGCGCCAGGGGCGAGCTGTATGATGAACGTCGTGCCGAAGCTGTGGAACGAGACCATCGAGGCGCACCGGCGAGCGGTGCACGACGCGATCCTGGACAAGACCGTCGAGTTGGCCGGCGAGCACGGCGCCCTGACCGTGACCATGTCTCAGATCGCCGAGCGGACCGGCATCGGGCGCGCCACCCTCTACAAATACTTTCCGGACGTGCGGGCGATCCTGCTCGCCTGGCACGACCGGGAGCTCGCCGCCCACCTCGCGCAGCTCACCCAGGCCCGGGATCGCACCGACGACGCCGGCGCCCGGCTCCAGGCGATGCTCGACACGTATGCCCGCCTGCAGAGTGAGCGGACGGGACATCACCGGCATGCCCGCTTCGGCGCGGAACTCGCCGCACTCCTGCACCGCGACGGGCACGTCTCCGACGCGCATCGCCAGGTCACCGCCCTGCTGACCGACCTGCTGACCGAGGGCGCCCGAGCCGGGCAGGTCCGCGACGACGTACCCCCGGCCGAGCTGGCCGCGTACTGCCTGCACGCCCTGCACGCCGCCGCCGCACTGCCGTCCGCCGCCGCGGTCCGCCGGCTCGTCACCGTCACCCTGGCCGGCCTCCAACCCGGCTGACGCCAGGCCCTGCCGAAATCCATTGCGGTGCCGCAGCCGCCCGCCTACCGTTGTGGAGCAACGTCAACCGGTTCCACACCCAGGGAGCACACCGTGTCGCAGCAGTACCGCACCCAGGCCGAGCGGCCCACGCCGCGCGGCGGTGCCCTGCTGCCGGAAGGCAACCTGGGCCCCTGCCGACGGCAGCGGTGGCAACCAGGGCGGTGGCGCGACTAGCGCCCGCGCGACACCCGCGCAGCCGCCCGCCCTGCGACCAGGGAACGGGCGGCTTTTTCGTCACCGGGTCCGAGGGGCGTAGCTCAACCGGAAGAGCACCGGACTCCAAACCCGACGGTTGCAGGTTCGAATCCTGTCGCCCCTGCTCCACCTGTCCCGGCCCGCGGCCGGCGACGTCGATTCTTTTCAACTCCACAGCGGACGGCATGAGCACGATCCCGGCCGGCGCACGCGCCGGCCGGGCATCCGGGACGAGGGAGCTGGCTGACCCGCTCGCCTTGGGCGCGAGAGACACGCGGTTCGATTCCGCGGTCCCGGACTCCGCGTGGACGGCGACCTGCCGCCCCGCACGGGCCGTTGGAGCAACAGGAAGCTCACCCGGTTCTCACCCGGGAGGCTGCGGGTTCGAGTCCCGCACGGCCTACGCCGGTCCCACCCGGGACCGACCCGCGGCTGTAGCGCAGCCCGGCAGCGCGTCACCCCGCCACGGTGAAGATCGCCGGTTCGAATCCGGCCAACCGCTCAGACGAACAAGTGCAGAACAAGGAGACGAACGATGGGTTTCACCCCGCTGGCCGGTACCCGGGCGCCGGTCCGGGTCTGGACCGACCCGTACACGATCGAGGCGCAGGCAGCCCGGCAGCTGCGCAACATCGGCGCGCTGCCGTGGGTGCAGGGCGTCGCGGTCATGCCGGACGTGCACTTCGGCAAGGGCGCCACCGTCGGCTCGGTCATCGCGATGCGCCAGGCCGTCTCGCCGGCCGCCGTCGGCGTCGACATCGGCTGCGGCATGTCGGCGGTCCGCACCTCGCTCACCGCCGCGGACCTGCCGGACGACCTCGCCCCGCTGCGTACGGCGATCGAGGCCGCCATCCCGGTTGGCTTCGCCATGCGCGACAACGCGGTCGACCCGCGCCGGGTCCGGGGCCTGGAGCAGGGCGGCTGGGACGACTTCTGGCGGCGCTTCGGCACCCTCGACCGGAAGGTCGCCCAGCTGGAGACCCGGGCCCAGCGCCAGCTCGGCACCCTCGGCGGCGGCAACCACTTCATCGAGGTCTGCCTCGAGCAGGGCGGCCCCGACGACGGCCGGGTCTGGCTGATGCTGCACTCCGGCTCGCGCAACATCGGCAAGGAACTGGCCGAGCGGCACATGGCGGTGGCCCGCGGCCTGCCGCACAACGTCGACCTGCCCGACCGGGACCTCGCGGTGTTCCTCGCCGGCACGCCGGAGATGGACGCCTACCGCCGGGACCTCTGGTGGGCGCAGGAGTACGCGCGGCGCAACCGGGCGGTCATGCTGGCCCTGCTCTGCGGCGTCGTACGCGACGCGTTTCCGCAGGTCAGCTACGACGAGCCGATCTCGTGCCACCACAACTACGTGGCGGAGGAGAGCTACGACGGGGTGGACGTGCTGGTCACCCGCAAGGGGGCCATCCGGGCCGGGAAGGGCGACCTGGGCATCATCCCCGGCTCGATGGGCAGCGGCTCGTACATCGTGCGCGGCAAGGGCAACCCTGACGCGTACCACTCGGCGTCGCACGGCGCCGGGCGGCGGATGTCGCGCGGGCAGGCGAAGCGGACGTACAGCACCGAGGACCTGGCCCGGCAGACGGCCGGCGTCGAGTGCCGCAAGGACGCCGGGGTGGTCGACGAGATCCCCGGCGCGTACAAGGACATCACCCAGGTGATGGCCCAGCAGGAGGACCTGGTCGAGGTGGTCGCCCACCTCAAGCAGGTCGTCTGCGTGAAGGGCTGACACCCGACCGGCGCCCTTCGGGGGTGGGGCGCCGGTCATCCCGCCCCGGTGGCGCAGCGGACAGCGCGCCGGCCTACGAAGCCGGATGCCCAGGTTCGAGTCCTGGTCGGGGCACGGTCTGCCGTCGGCGGACACCATGCGAGCTGGTGCAAGTGGCAGCACGTCCCTCTCTGGAAGGGAAGGTTGGAGGTTCGAGTCCTCCGCTCGCAGCTCAAGCCCCTGTGGCGCAGTGGAGAGCGCGTCGGAATCCGGATCCGAAGGCCGCTGGTTCGATCCCAGCCGGGGGTACTGCTTCTTCTCGACCAGATGCCCGAGTGGTGAGGGAACGGTCTGCAAAACCGTGCACGCGGGTTCGATTCCCGCTCTGGTCTCGACCTGCCGTCCGCTGTGGAGGGACCTGTGGGGCGCCCGGACCGGGCGCCCCGCGGCCTTGTCAGCGCGTGGTGACGGCGGCGGTCACCTCGACCTCCAGCACCGCGCCGTTCAGGAAGAGCCGGCTCACCTCCACCGTCGTGCTGGCCGGTCGGGCGCGCGGGAAGTACCGGTTGCGGACCGCCGCGTAGCCGGCCAGGTCGCCCAGGTCGGTCATGAACGTCCGCACGTGCAGGACGTCGTCGAAGGTGGCGCCGTGCGCGGCGAGCAGGCCGCCGATCAGCGCGAAGATCCGCTCGGACTGGGCCCGGACGTCGCCGGGCTCGGCGATCACGCCGTGCTCGTCCACGCCCACCTGGCCGGAGAGGACGAGCAGGGCGCCGCCCGGCAGGTCGAGGCGGGCGACGTGGGCGAACCGGTCGCCGAACGGCGCGGGGACGGTCGCCGGGTTGTCCAGGGTGATGGTCATGGATGCTCCTTGTCGGGGTGACCGGTGAGGGTGGCGATGTCGTGGTCGGGGTGGGGCGCGGCCGCCAGCACCGACGCGGCGGCGCGCAGCAGGGGCGCGGGGGCGCCGTCGAGCGCGTCGAGCGCGAGCCGGGCGTCCTTGGCGGCGAGGGTGACGGCGAACGCGGCGTCGGTGGTGGTCGCCCGGGCGACCGCGCCGCCGAGCGGTCCGCCGGTGAGGGCGTCGAGCGCGGTACGTCGGTCGATGCCGACCGCCTCGGCGACCGCGAGCGCGTCGGCGACCGCGGTGACGGCGGTGACGAGGGCGGTGTTGAGCACCAGTTTCCACGCGGCGCCGCGGCCGGGGCCGCCGCAGCGGCGGACCGTGCCGAGCAGGTCGAGCACCGGGGTGACCCGGTCGACGGCGGTCTCCTCGCCGCCGGCCAGCACGGTGAGTCGGCCGGCTTCGGCGGCGGCGGCGCTGCCCGCGACGGGCGCGTCGATCAGCGGCACGCCCAGCGGCAGCAGCGCGGCCAGTTCCGGCAGCGCCGCCGGGCCGACCGTGGACATCTCGATCAGGTGGGCGCCGGGCCGCAGGGCGGGGGCGGCGGAGCGCAGCACGTCCCGTACGGCGGTCGCGTCGGTGAGCATGGTGATCACCACGTCGGCGTCCCGGACGGCGTCGGCCGGGGTGGCGGCGGGGTGGGCGCCGACCGCGACGAGCGGCGCGCTCCGGGCGGGGGTGCGGTTCCAGACGGTGGGTCGGTGCCCGGCGGCCAGCAGGCGGCGGCCGATGGCGCCGCCCATCGTGCCGGTGCCGAGCAGTGCGATGGCGTCCATGCCCGGGAACGTTAGAGCGGGCAGAGCCATGCCACCAGCGAATGTCTCGCATACCTGCCATGCGTACGCAGCATGGCAGTATGGCGCTGTGCTGCCCGAGGCTCTCCACACGTTCCGTACCGTCGCCGCGCACGGATCCATCACGGCGGCGGCCCGGAGCCTGCGCTACACCCAGTCCGCAGTGTCCCGGCAGATCGCCGCCCTGGAGGCCGAGGTCGGCGCGCCCCTGTTCGACCGGCTGCCGCGCGGTGTCGCGCTGACCGAGGAGGGGCGCTGCCTGCTGGGTCACGCCGAGGCCGTGCTCGACCGGCTCGACGCTGCGCGTCGGGACGTGGCCGCACTGCGCGACCTGACCGCCGGCCGGCTGCGGGTCGGCGCGTTCCCGACGGCGGTCGCCGCGCTGGTGCCGCGGGCCCTGGCCGCGTTCCGGTCCGCCCATCCGCAGGTGGCGGTGCAGCTCGTCGAGGGGCTGACGCCGGGGCTGCTGGGCCGCCTGGTCGCCGGGGACGCCGACGTCGCCGTGGTGAGCGCGGCGCCCGACCAGCCGCTCGACGACGCGCGGTTCGACCTGCGGCACCTGGTCGACGAGGCGCTGCTGGTGGCGGTGCCCCGCGCGCACCGGCTCGCCGACCTGGGTACCGTCCGGCTTCGCGAGCTGGCCGACGACCCGTTCATCGCCGGCTCGGCCACGGCCGAGGAGACCCTGCTGCGGGCCACCCTGGCCGCCGGATTCCAACCCCGCGTCGACATCGTGGCCGCCGAGTGGACCGGCAAGCTCGGCTGCGTCGCGGCCGGGCTGGGCGTCGCCCTGGTGCCCGCGCTCGCCGTCCGGGCCACCCCGCCCGACCTGGCCCTGCTCCGACTGCACCCCGACGACGCCTCGGTCCGGAGGGTCTTCGCCGCCACGGTCGCCGGGCGCAGCCGGTCGGCCGCGGTGCGGCGGTTCCTCACCGACCTGGCGGAGGCGGCGGCCGGGTTGACCGGTTGACGTGCCTCCTCGCGGGGGGAATCGAGTCCGCAACCCGCCGCAGGGGCCGCTGCACGTCGCTACCCTCGGTGACGTGGCAAATGTGAGAGTGCGTTTCCGTGGCGGGCCGTACGACGGGGTGGCGGTGGACTGGGAGGTGCCGGACGCGGACGATCCGCCGGCGACGTACCCGCTCAAACTCCACGGCGCCCACGAGAAGACGGGGAGCGTCGAATACCGGCGGCTGGAGCGCGCGCCGCGGGGCGCGGCCGAGTCGTGGATCTACGAGACGCCCGAGGCGGCCGCCGGATAGTCCGCCGGCCGATCGGGCTGCGGCGGTGCGGGGCGGAGTTGGCCGGTCAGCTCAGGTCCCGGAACCGCTGGAGAATGATGATCAGGAACGCCACGAGCAGCTGTACGGTGGCCAGGTCGAGGACCCGGAGGGCCGTCCGTCGCGGCGACGCCGCGCTGAGCTGCACCACGATCCGGGCGATGAGCGCCAGCATCAGCAGGGCGAGCACGCTCGCCTGGACGGGCCCGGCCCGGGCCACGCTCAGCGCGATGTCCATCATTCCGCCTCCATTCGTCGCCGCCGCCGGTGCTGCACCGCGACCCGGCCCAGCTCGACCAGGGCGGCCAGCGACGCGATTGCGGTGAGGGTGGTGAGCCCGAGCTGCGGCGACCATCGGTGCAGATGGATCATTCCCTGCGCGATCAGGACGCCGAGGGCGAGGCTGAGCGCGACGCCGACGACGAACGTGCTGAGGCGGTCCGGTATCCGGATCAGCCGCGCGCAGGCCAGTCCCGGGACCACGGAGAGGTAGCCGAGGACGCCGACCGCCCGCAGGGTGCCCGGCACGTCCCAGAGCACGAGGTTGACGACACCGGCGCCGGCGATGAGGGTCGCCAACGCCGGCCACGGCGTACGCGGGACAGCGCCCTCCTCGTCGGCGTAAGCGGCCTGCGGGCCCGGCGGAGCCGGAATGGCATCGGGCTCGGCGATCTGTGTCACGAACCGCTCCTTTCGCTGCCGCCGAGGACGTAGATCCTCGCCTCGGGATTGGAGTAGACGAGCTTGAACCGTCCTGAATCGATGACCTGGCGTTCCAACTCCTCGCCCCAGCCCCGCGGCTTGCCGAGGAACGACTCGGCGAAGACGAACTGTCCCTTCGTGACGAGCAGGTAGGCGCCCTTCGGGTTCCGCCGCATCTCCTCCTCGATCCCGGGGACCGTCGTCGGCCCGAGGTCCTCGCCGAGAGGCCGGTACTGGAACCGTTCGACGGCCTGTCCCCGCCAGGGGACGTTGGAGGTCACCGAGACGAACGTGGCGTCCGCCGGGGCGTGCGCGTAGAGCCACTCCACCGCCCGGTGGTCGCCCCGGCGTACCTGCTCGAAGGCGTCGTTGCCGTACCGGGCGACGAAGAACGCGCCGATGAGGACGGTGCTCAGCACACCGGCCATGAGCGCCGCGGGGACGCGGCGTCGCGCCGGCCACGCCGGGACCACCAGGGCGGCCAGCAGGATCGTCATGAACGGCAGGGCGAAAGCGTAGACCCGGAGGAAGATCTCACCGCCGTAGCTCTGCATCCCGAGGAGAAGGAACGGTGCGCCGGCGAGCGCCAGGAGCCCCAGGTCGCCATGTCCGCGGCGCATCCGTCGCCACGCGCCGACGGCTGCCAGGCCCCAGACCGCCATCGCGAGGACGACTCGCAGCAGCACCACGATCTGGTGCCCCTCGTCGCCCCGCACCCGTTCGACCGCCCCGTCGTTGATGGTGCCGCTGACATTTCCGAAGGAGCCGAACATGACGTTCAGGTGCCCCGACCAGTACCCGACGGCGCCGTAGCTGATGTAGGCCATCAGCATGACGCCGAGCAGGACCGGCAGCGTACGGAGCGTGCAGCGGCGGACCAGCACCAGCGCACCGACGCAGACCACGATGGCTATCGGGGTGAGCTGGTGGCTCACGGCGCTGGCGGCGAAGACGGCGAGGACCACCGCCACCAGACCGACCAGGGACCCGGGGCTGGTCCACTCGGGCACCGGCTCGAGCAGCAGCGGCCTCGGCGGAAGCCGGAGCAGGCGCAGCAGCGCCCTGACCGGGCTCCACCGCGACCGCTCGAGGAGTGGGCCGTCGGACCGGACCGGCCGGAACCAGCGCAGCAGCACCAGCATCAGGACCAGGTAGAAGAGGTAGTTCATCGCCTGGGGGCCGAAGTAGTCCTGCCCCACCCAGTTGGCCGGGAAGAACAACCAGAGGGCGAGCCACGCTGCCCGGGGGTCGGTCGACGTCGCCCGGGCCAGCCGGAACACCACGGCACCGTAGATCAGGTTGAACCCCACGGGCGCCCAGGCCAGCAGCGGCATGGCGTCCGGCATCCCGGCCAGCCGCGTCGCCATGGCCGTCAGCGCGAAGAATCCGGGCCAGCTGAAGCGGGCGTCCAGCCCGGGCAGCGTCTCCCCGGTACGGGCGATGTAGTCGGCGAAGCCGACGTGCAGCCAACCCGAGATCAGGCGTGGCAGTGGCTCGATGATCGGCGCCGCGCCGAAGAGCAGGATGACGAGTACCGCCACGTGCGCGGCGAGCAGAGCGTCGGCGGCCGGCCGGGTGCGGAAGACGCCCCGGAGGAAGCTCGCGGTCAGCAGGGCCAGCGCGACGTACAGTTCGGGGCGGAGCGCGGTGACCAGGCCGAGCGACCCGATGTCGGCGACGTCCCCCCGCCGCAGGCCCCAGATCCCGAGCGCGAGCGCCGCCGCGGGCACGGTCCACTCGGCGCCCGCGATCAGGCCGGCTCGTATCCGCTGACCGGCGGTGACCCGGGCGGTCAGCAGGGCCGCGCCGCCGCTCACGACGCGCCCCGCAGCAGCCGCGTCATCGACGGCAGGACGGCGGCCATCACCACGACCTGCCCGGCGAGGTACGCGACGCCCACCCCGACGACCCCGATCTCGGGCATCGCGACCAGCGCCAGCGACACGACCAGGACGCTGGTGGCCGCCTGAACGGCGATGATGCGTCCCACCCGGCGTTGCACCCGGGACGCCGCGACGAAGACGGTCAGCACCAGCTTGGGCAGCACCGCGACGGCGAAGAGCCGCAGGGTGTCCGCGCCGGTCGAGGCGTAGTCGCGGCCGAACAGGGTCAGCAGCAGCGGCGCCGACACGCAGAGCAGGACGACTGCCGGTGCGAAGAGGAGCAGGCCCCGGCGCAGCACCTGCCGCGCGTACCCCGCGAGCCGTGATTCGTCGGCGGCGGCCTCCACGGTCAGCGAGGTGCCGAAGTGGTACGCCACCAGCTCCAGGGAGCCGCCGAGCAGCCAGGCCACGTAGAAGACGCCGTTCGCCTCGGCGCCCAGCCGGGCGGTCACGATCAACGGCAGGGCGTTCGTGCCGGCCTGCATGAACAGGTATCCGACGTAGTCCAGCGCCACGAACCGGGCGAGCACCCGGCGGTCCGGCAGCGCCGCCTCGGCGCGGCGCGCCCGCTGCCGGGGCAGCAGGCGGCGGAAGACCAGCACGTTGACGGGGATGAGCGCCACGACGACCGCGACGTTCCACGAGATGAAGATGCCCAGACTCGGTACGGCGCCGGCGAACAGCACCAGCAGCGCGATCTTGGCGAGCCCGAAGGCGGTGTTCTCGACCGGGACCCAGACCACTCCCCGCAGGGCGGTCAGCACGCTGTCCTGCAGGGTGAAGACGCACCAGGCGGCGACGGAGAGCGCGAACGCGACGGCGAGCAGGGGAGTGCCGTTCAGGAAGTCGAGCCGCTCGCTGACCCGGGGCGCGAGCAGCAGGAAGCCGCCGCTCAGGGCGAGGGCCGCAACGCAGGTGACCACGTAGGCGTACCCGACCAGCCGGCTGCCCTGCTCCGCCGCGGCAGGCAGGAATCGGGCGAGGGCTCCGTTCAGATTGAGCTGGGCGAGGTTGCTCAGGAACGTCATCGTGGACACCATCGCCGCCCCGACGCCGAGCTCGCCCGGCGAGTAGAGGCGGGCGGCCAGTGCCCAGTACGCGATGCCGAGCAGCGAGCTCACCGCCGTGTTGAGCATCAGCGCGTAGACGTTGCCGTTCAGCGGGTCGCGCAGGTGCTGGCGCAGCCGTACGCCGATCGGCTCGGCGGCGGTGCCGACGCCGGAAGCCGCGCGGCCGACCGACGGGTCCGCGGTCCCGGCACGTTGGGCGCTCATGAGGTCACCCCTCCTCCCGTCCCTGGTGCTTCCCGATGGCGACTTCCCGGGTCCGCTCGGCCGGGCCGCTCGCCGGCGTTCGTGCGGTCACGAGGTCGGCTGGCTCAGCTGCGGACGCCCTGCGTGTACGAGGTGACGCGCCCGTCGGTACGCCCGCCAGCCCCGGGTGCGCAACCGCTCGCCGCGCCAGGCCCGCGGCCAGCCGGTGCCGTCGAGCAGGGCCGCGACTCCGGTGACGCCGGTGTCCCGCTCGATGAGCACCCGGGCGATGGCGAAGACGTCGTCGTCCGGGTGGCTCAGCGCGTTCTTGACTCCGCAGGCGGAGGAGTAGCCGGCGGCGCGCACCGCGGTCCGTACGGCGTTGCTGTGGTAGCCGTACGGATAGGCGAACGACCGGACCGACGCCCCCATCCCGTCCTCCAGCACCTGTCGGCTCGCCGCGACCTCCTGCTGCAGTTCGATGGGGCGGAGGCAGTCGAGCGCGCGGTGGCTCCGGCTGTGCGACCCGATCTCCACCCCGTGCGAGCGCAGCTCACGGAGCTGATCCCAGTCGAGTGAAGGATCCTCGCCGGGCGACGGTGCCGCGCCCACCCGTGCGACGATGACGTAGGCGGTCGCGGTGAGCCCGTGCCGGCGCAGCACCGGCAGCGCGGTGTCGGCAAGGTCGGGGAAGCCGTCGTCGAAGGTGATCAGCACTGGTCGCGGCGGCAGTGGGGCCAGCCCGCGCAGCGCGGCCGCGTAGCCGCTCACCGTCATCGGGGTGCACCCCCGCTCCCGGATCAGCGCCATCTGCTCGTCGAAGTCACCCGGCGACACCGACCAGCGCAGCGTGTCGTCGCGGCGTACGTCGCCGATGCTGTGGTAGCAGAGGACGGGCACGATGGCCTTCGGTGAACGGTTCACCGGCGGCTCCTTCGGGATCGGGCCGCCGCGGCGGCGTAGTGGAGCGGTCCGAGTGCCAGTCCGCAGAGTTCGAGGACGGTCAGCGAGGCGGGATAGCCCTGCTGTTTCCGGCTGTTCTTCGCCGACCCCGGCCGCAGGGCGTAGGCGATGCCGCGGGGCAGCCGCCCCAGCAGTTCGCGTCGGGCGGTGGGATCGCTCGCCAGGCATTTCGTGAGTACGGCGCCGAGGCCGGCCCCGTACTGGTACATGGTCCGCCGCAGCGCCCGCAGCTCACGTCGGTGCGTGTGCCAGGCGATGGCCCCCGGCTCGTAGGCCAGCGTGTGTCCGGCGAGCACCGTACGCAGCAGCACGTCGATGTCCTCCCCGCTGCGCAACCGCGGATCGAAGCCGCCCAGCCGGCGCAGCGCGTCGGTGCGGAACGCCATGTTGGCGCCGGAACCGTACGAGCCGGGCAGGTACGGGTGGAGCGACGGCGGTGTCAGGTCGACGCGACCCGTGCCGCCTGCCCCGAGCGTGGCGACCCCGGCCCGGTCGAACCGCCGCCGCTGGCAGCCCTTGCCGTAACCGCCGTACTCCTCCAGCCAGATCTGTGCCGGCGTGTCCAGTTCCCGGGCGAGGACCTGACCGGTCACCCCGACCACGTCATCGTCGCCGAACCCGTCGACGAGGCTGCGCAGCCACGCCGGGTCGAGGATGACGTCGTCGTCGGCGAAGGCCACGATCGCGCCCCGCGCCTCGGCCAGCCCCCGGTTGCGGGCGTGCGCGACGCCGCGCCGCGGCTCGCTGGTGTAGCGGAGCCGGGGATCGCCGGCGGCGCGCCGGGCGACGATCCGCGCCGTGTCGGTGACCTGCGGCGCGTTGTCCACGACGACGATCTCGAAGTGGGGATGGTCGAGCGCGGCGAGCGTGTCGAGGGTGGACTCGAACAGCGGCGTGCGGCCGCATGTGGGCACCACCACGCTGACGAACGGGGCGTGCTCGGCCGCAGGTCGGCGGGACGGGCAACGTCCAGCGCCGGCGGCTGCGGGGGCCACGGCGAGGCGGGCCGGCCCGGTGCCGCCGGTCTCCCCGGCCGGGCCCGGGTCGAGCTGGTCGAGCGTGGGCAGGCCGTCGTGTCGCAGGTGCGCGTCGATCGCGGTGCGGAGGCGGTCCAGGATCGCGGCGCCGAGCGCCGGCGCGGTCAGCCCGCCGGCCGGCAGCGCGATGTCGACCAGCCCCAGCGGCTGCCCGTGCAGCCGGACCAGGACCTGCGCGGCGCCGTACCGGGTATCGTCCGGCTCGCCCGTGTCGGGCACGGCGGGCACCCCCTCGGAGAGTTCGACGGCGACCACCCGTACCGGCGCCGGATCCCCCCGGCGGCGGGGGACCGGCTTGCCGACCGCCTGCGAGGTGCGTAGGGCCTGGGCCGAGACGTAGCCGGCGGCGGTCACCAGCAGCCCGGCGACGATCGCGCCGGAGCGCAGCAGCCCGGCGCGGTCGCCGGCACGGAGCTGGCGCAGGCCGCGGCGCACCCCGGCGGGCAGGGTGCGGAGGGTGTACGCGCGCTCCGTGGCGAGCCCGGCGTCGCTGCCGACCAGCCGGGCGACGACCGCCTTGGACCGCCCCTCGGCGAAGCAGCGCTGCCGGAAGTACCGCCACGTCGCCCGGTCCACGGTCACCCGGTGCCGGACCCGGGCCGCGGGCTCGTAGAGCACCACGCCGTCCGGTTCGAGCCGTCGGACCCGGATGCAGAGTTCCGTCTCCTCGCAGCCGACCGGCGTCCGGCCGACCCGGCCGAGCGCCGGGTCGAAGCCGGTGGTGCGGTCCAGGACCGACCGGCGGAAGGACATGTTGCAGCCGATGACGTTCCGCACGGGGGCGACCTCCGTGGGCTGGCCGGTGAAACTGCACCCGACCACCCAGTCGAACTCGGCGGGCAGCCACCGCGGCCGGTCCTCCTCCCAGGCCGGTACGGCGTGCCCACCGACTGCGAGCACCCGCTCGTCCCGGTAGTGCGGCAGCAGCCGGGCCAGCCAGTCGGGCTGCGCCTCGGCGTCGTCGTCGAGGAAGGCGACGATCTCGCCGGTGGCCCGGGCCAGCCCGGTGTTGCGGGCCGCGGACAGGCCGCGCGGGCCGGTGCTGGGGACGACGGTCAGCTCGGGGAACGTGGCCCGCACCCGCTCCAGCAGCGCCGGGTTGTGGTCGACGACCACGACGACCTGTGCCGCCGGTAGGTCCTGGGTCAGCACGGAGCGGATCGCCAGGACGATCTGCGCCCACCGCCGCTCGGTGTAGACGCAGACGACCACGGTGACGGTCGGGGTCGAGCCGGTCCCGGCCGGCGCCGCCGGATCGAGAACGGCGACCGGCTCAGACGTTGACGAGGACGCGTTCGACGTTGCCGCGGATCCAGCGTGGATCGTCATGGTCACCTTCCGAGTCGATGAAGAGCAGGATGTGGCGTAGCCAGTAGAGGAGCAGGGCCGGTCGGGGCGGAATGCCGTCGAGCCAGCCGGCCGCCTCGGTGGCGGGGACGTCGAGCGTCCGGTCGATGCCGTGCCGCAGCGCCTGGACGACGATCTCGCCGAGCTCGTCGCCCCGGGCCAGCCGACGGGCGAGGACGTGCAGGTGCAGCAGGTCGTGTAGGGGCAGTTGGCCGGGCGCGGCGCGGTCCCAGTCGACGATCCCGGTCACCCGGCCGCCCGGAGCGGTGGCCAACAGGTTGCCGGGCCAGAAGTCGCCGTGGATCCACGAGGTGTGCACGGCGCGACCGACGAGGGCGATGACGAGTTCCTCCCGTAGTCGGCAGACGGTGTCGAAGAAGCGGTCACCTCGCGGGTGGGTGGCGGCGAACTCCTCCAACCGCCGCAGCGGCAGGTCCACCCATTCCGCCACCGCCGGCCGGTCGAGCAGGGTCCGTTCCCGGGTGCGCTGGTGGAGGTCGCGGATGACCCGGCCGGCGGAGGCGAGCAGCGCGGCCCGCCGGGTACGCCGCAGCATCATCCCGCTCGCCGGCACGCCCGGCAGCGCCTCCTCGACACAGTAGAAGCGCCCCTCGACCTCGCCCTGCGCCGCGCAGTACGGCAGGAGCGGGCGCAGGCCGGGCAGGCGCGGGTTCGTCCGCAGTTGGTCGAGCACCGCGGCCTGGCGCCGCAGCCCCGCGGCGGCCCGGTCGGTCCAGGGCACCTTGACCATGTACCGCCCGGCGGCCCCGCCGCCCCGTACGGTGGCCACGGCGACGGACGTGCCGGTGAAGGCGACGGTCTCGGTCCGCCACCGCGACTCGTCGGTGGCGGTCGCCCGGGCGACGAGACGAGGAGCGACGGTGGCGGTCCAGCTCCGCTCGGGCCGGTGCAGCCAACAGGCCAGCCGGTCCCGCAGGACCGGCTGTGCCCACTCCAGGGCGCCCCTCACCCGGCGGTCCGCTCGACGTAGTGCCGCCAGATCCGGCTGAGCGCGTCGGCGAGTACCAGGTCCGGCGCCCGGTCGGCGTCCACCCGCTCCAGGTGCGGAATGCGCCGGCGCAGCCGCCGGTACTGCTCGCGTTCCGCCTCGAGGTGCTCGGGGTCGTACTCCCCGGAGCGGCGGTGCATGACCGGACCGGGGACGTCCAGCAGCAGCACCACGTCGGGTGCCGGGCAGAGTCGGCTCAGCAGTTGGAAGTACGGCCGCTTGAGCCAGACCAGCGGCCCACGCGGCGTCAGCAGGGCGTCGTAGACGTAGCGGTCGAAGACCACCATTCGGCCCAGCGCCCGGTGGCGCACCGCCGCCAGGTAGCGACGCCACACGGTGAATGGGCGCAGCAGAATGCGGATGCTCTGCTCAGCGGTGCTGCGTGGCGCCTCGTTCGACGGCCAGAGCCCCATGTAGACGCGGCGTACCGGAAAGTAGAACGCCGACTCGAGGCCCCGGGCCAGGGTGGACTTCCCGGATCCGTCCGGGCCGATCAGGGCGACGCAGGCACCCCGCCGACTCCACGCCTGCAACGGCCGCTCGATCGAGCGCAGGGCGGCCGAACCGACGAGACGACGGGCCGCGCTGGCCGGACGGGCCCAGCGCAGCTCGGTGAGCAGTTGCCGCCGGACGGCCGGCAGCGCAGCCGGGCGATCGGCCCGCCAGTACGCCAGCAGCTTCCGGGCCGCCCGCTCGGGCAGCGCCCGGGCGAGTGGACCGTCGAGCGTGGAGTGGTCCGCGAGCTGGCGCAGACGACGCAGGTGGTGGTCGGCGACGGCGCCCTTGTCGAGCACGCAGTGCAGCAGCAGCGCCCAGAACTCGTCCTGGGGCGCGAGAACCCACACGTCGCCCTGGCGGGTCCGCCGGCCGAGGCACTGGGCGGCGGCCGGAGTGCGCACCTCGAAGTGTCGGCCGTAGGCGAGTTCGGTCACCAGGTCCAGTTCGACCCATGAACTGGTGGCCTCGTCGAGCCCGAGGAAGAACCGGTGACTGCCCCGGCCGTGACCGGCCAGGCGGACCAGGCCGTGGGCCGCGATGACACCCACGGCCCGCGCGAGGTCGGCCGGCGCCACCAGGAGGTCCACGTCCCCAGGGGCGATGAGCGCCTCCGGGCCGCCGCGCAGCAGGCACCAGCGCACGCCGGCCTTGTCGAGGTCGGCCAGCACCGTTCGGGTGAGCCCGGGCGGGACCGTCGTCGGTGCCGCCGGCCGTGGCGGGTCCGAGCGACCCGACACCGCGGTCATCGTCGGCGCGGTCGTGTCGTCGCCGCTCATCGTGCCTCCGGGGGCTGCGCGGACGGGTCGGTCAGCCGGGTCACGAGCAGGGCGATCGCGATCACGGCCGTGGGAAGGACCAGCCGGCGGAGGCCGGCCGGCCGGAGCGTGCGCGGCCGGCGAGGCGGTGTACGGCGCATGTGCTACCCCCGCACCGGCCGGAGCGCCAGGATCCGCCGTACGCCGCCACGGGCGCGTTGGACCAGCGGGGTGATCGGCACCCGCTCGATCCGGTAGGCGGCGTAGTCCTGGCTGACGGCGCCGAAGCGGCTCTTGAACAGCTCCAACGAGGAGACCCGTGCCGAGTCGCCCATGTTGTACGCCGTGCACCCCGCCTCGATCGCGTCCGCGATCGCCGTCTTGTGCAGCAGGTAGTTGGCGTAGACCGGGCCGGCGAGCTTTTCCAGCATCGCGCCGCGCCAGTACATCGCCGTGGTCGCCCCGAGCAGCACGACGATCGCGGCGACGGGTCGTCCGTCGTGGTGTGCGGTGTATATCCGGCATCGGGAGCCGAGCATGGCCGCGACGGTCTGCAGCTTCCGGTCCGGCTCCCGTCGGGCCGCCAACCGCCGGGCGAGCGGGAGCGGGAGCCGGTCCCGCCGCGCCCAACGGTCGACGGACTCGCGGTAGAGCTGGTGGAAGACGGGGACCAGACGGCCCGTGTCGTCACACTCGACGTGGACGCCGGCCCGCTCCGCGCGGCGGATCCGGTTGCGGGTGTCGCTGCGGAACCGCTTGCGCCAGACCTCGTCGAAGCGGCCGTCGAGGAAGACCGTCTGGGTCATCCGCTCCTCGCGCAGCACGCTCGCCGGCACCACCGCGTCCCACGTCGGCGCCGTCGCCGGGTCGGGACGGACCAGGGTGCTGAGCACGTGCCGCTGCGCCAGGTCGGTGACCACCATCCGGACGTCCTCCGGGCGCAGTTCCCCGCCGTCGCAGACCAGCCCGCCCGGTCCCCAGCCGACCGGGAGTCCGAAGTCCGTCGCGAGGATCGGGCCGAGCCCCGGGCGTCGTACGAGCGGAAGGACGAGGCGCCTTCCGTCGGCGGTCTCGTAGAGGCGCGAGACGTCCTCGTAGCCTTCCACGATGCACACGCAGCGGAGCCAGGTCGGCGTCTGGCTCGGCAGGGCGTTCGGCGCGGAGGCGAGCACCTGCTCCCACACGTCGGCCGGAGCCGGACTCGTCACCCGCAGCGGTCGCGGGTCCTCGGGTGCCGGTCCGACCCGGGGCTCGACGCTGGTCCCGGCGCTCACGACGAGCCCAGCTGGATGTCGGCGTGCCAGTAGCGCGCGGTGGCGTCGTTGCTGGCCATGACGACCATGCCGGTGACGCCGGTGACGTCCTGCTTGGTGGAGGTCACATTGTTCATGTTGGGCGAGTCGGCGTCCCTGATGACCGGGGTGCCGCGCCCGATCGGGAAGGCGATGCTGCTCATCGGCGAGCTCTTCATGAAGATCGTTCCGGGGTAGCCCGTGTAGGGACACCCGCTGTCCGGGGCGGTCATGAAGACGTACAGCGTCTGATGCTCGGAGTCGAGCAGCAGGACCGGCCGGGTGTGGCAGTCGCTGATCCGCGCCACCGGGTAGCTGGACCAGGCACCGGTCGACGGATCCCGGGCGAGGAGCATGATCAACGGTGCCGAGGACGAGGCGCCGGCGTCGTCGAGGCTGGTCTTGATGACCGCGAAGACCCGTCCGGAGGCGTCGGCCTGGAGTGCCTTGAGGTTGATGTGGTCGTCGGCGGTGTTCGGACCCTGGACCGCCGTACGCGTGACGTCCCAGGTGGAGCGCGACGCGCCGTCGACGTGCTCGGCGAAGTACACCGCGGAACTCACCTGGTTGCTCCACATCACGCCGACCCGGGTGCCGCCGATGCTCACCACCGACGAGATGTCGTCGCTGGACAGGCCGGTGGCAGCGGTGACCGGGAGGACGAACGGGGTGCCCCAGAGCGCGTCCCCGCCGGTCGTGTTGTTCACGTAGACCTTCGAGCCCTGCGTCCAGGTCGCCCAGAGCACGCCCGTCGAGTCCTTGTCGATGGTGAGGGTCTCGCTGGAGTAGCTGGTGATCTGGACCGGGAAGCCGGTGTCGCGGGTGTAGGTCCTCGTCGTGGCGTTGTAGCTGAAGCGGTAGAGCCGGGCCGGGTTTCCGGAGGCCGCGCCCGAGGAGGAACTGGCCCGGACGTGTGAGGAGACGTAGAGCCGGCTGCCGTCCCACAGCACGTCGGACCGGGTCTTCGGTCGGTTGTCGACGATGGTCCCGGTGTCGACCCACTGCTGCGTGGCGCGGTCCAGTCGGTAGATGTGGTGGGTCTGGCTGCTGGTGTGGAAGAGCACCGCCCACCAGGCGCCGTCGTTCCACCACAGCTTGCTCTCCGGTTTCTCTCCGGTCGCCGCCGAGCCGTCGCCCGAGGTGGACGGACCGACGTAGCCGATGTCGCCGGTGTCCGCCCGGGCCGGTGCGGTGAACCCGGGCACGGGTGTGACGGCGAACAGGACGCCCAGCAGCAGGGCGAGGGCGTGGGAACCGCGCACCACCCGGGATCGCCGAAGCGAACGCGTCATCGGGACACCTCGCTCAGCGTCGGGTTGGTCGGCTCGGCGGTCGAGGGCTGCCACCGGTGCAGCACGCGGTGGTCGATCGGGTCCACCACCGGCCGAGGGCGCCGTAGGACCCGCTCCCGGATCAGGGTTCGGAGCACCCGCTGACCGTCCCGGAAGGTGTGCAGGTTGGAGGTGCCGCAGCGGCGGGGGAGTTCGTTGCTCGGTACCTCGGCGATGCGCAGATTCGCCTTCAGCGCGTGCACCACCAGCTCGGTCTCGATCTCGAAGCCGTGCGCGGTCAGCGCGAGTGCCGGCAGGCAGTCGCGGCGGAACGAACAGAAGCCGTAGCACAGGTCGGTGAAGCGGACGAGGAAGAAGGTGTTCGTCAGCCGGACCAGCACATGGTTCCCGGTTCGGCGCAGCGGAGTCAGGTCGGTCGATCCGCCGCCGGCCAGGAACCGCGAGCCCTTGACGAAGTCGTACCCGTTCATGAGCGGGGTGACGAAGCGGTGGATCTCGTGGGGATCCATGCTGCCGTCGGCGTCGATCATCACGATCAGGTCGCCGGTGGCCGCGGCGAACGCCACCCGCGCCGCGTCTCCCTTGCCCCGGCAGTGTTGGGTCAGCACCACGATGTCCGGCCGGATGGCGCGGGCCACCTCGACCGTACGGTCACGGGAGTGCCCGTCGACGAGGACCACCTCGTCGACGATCGGCGGCATCCGCTCGAGCACCCACGCGATGTTCTTCTCCTCGTTGAGCGTCGGAATGACCACACTCACGGTCTGTCGCTCGGGACGAGCGCTGACCACTCCGGTTCCGCTCTCGGGCCGTTCCCGCATCCGAAGAATGCTCAGTGTCCGGTCGCCATGCCCCGGCGGTGCGGCGGCTGGCAGCTCGGGTCGCAGGCTGGAGACGTGCGTGTCGATGTCCCGATCCAGCGTCACCGGATCCCCTCCCCGTGGGATGCGATGAGGCCGTTCCGCAGTGCGAAGTCGGCTCTCCTCGGACCTCCGGCGGTGACATTGGATGTACCTCTCATCAGCTCCTCTTCCCCCCGTACTCGCGCAGCGTTGGGCGCTTTGGTGCCCTATGTCCGGATCATTCTGATTCGACCTCTTTGGGCCGAGATGAACGCAGAGGCAAAGCTAACATTGCCCAAAGGTAAACACGCCGGATTTATGTGATGGATCAGGGCGATTGAGGACAACATGTCGGCGGCCTGGCCCGTCCAGGGCGGCCTGGTCGAGCGTTCGGCCGATGTCCCTCGGTCGCGAGTTGATCGCGGTCGGGGACAAGAGGATCCGGGCGGAGGGCACCGGGCGGGGACGCGCCCGGAGGTGTCCCTCGGTGCTGGGCCGGCACTCGGGGTGCGGCGGTCGGTGGCGGCGTCCGCCGAGCGGCAGGCGGCCGCTACCGGTCGACCACCGGCAGCGCGGCCGGGTCGGCCAAGCCCCGCAGCGGCGAGCGGAACACCGGGAGCCAGGTGAGTGCCACGCCGACGGCGCCGACCCAGATCGAGGTACGCGGGCCCGCGTACTGGCCGAGCAGGCCGGCCAGCCCGGCGCCCACCGCGATCGCGCCGGTGAGCAGGAACCGGAAGGTGGCGTTCATCCGGCCGAGCAGCGCGTCCGAGGTGACCCGCTGCCGCAGGCTGACCCCGATCACGTTGCCGATCCCGGTCCGCCAGGCCAACACCAGCCAGCCGAACCCGGCCAGCCACAGCCACGGCCCGGTGTCGACCAGCGCGACGAGCATGCCGGCCGGCGCCACCAGCACCCCGGGCAACCACAGCGCGCGGCCGTGCCCGATCCGGGCGGCCAACGGACGGGCGGTCACGGCGCCCAGCAACGCCCCGATCCCACCGGCGCCGAAGAAGAGCCCGAGCAGGCCGGCGCCGAGTCCCAGCTCGCGCAGGAAGACCACCGGCAGCATGGCGGTCATCAGGTTGACGGTGAGATTGATGCCGGCCAGCGAGACGGCCAGCGGACGCAGCAGCGGGTTGCCCAGCACGTGCCGTACCCCCTCGGCGAGCTGCCGGCCGAAGCCGCCGACCGGGCGGTCCCGGCCGGGCGCGGCCGCGGTGGTGGGGCGTACGCGGGTGAGGGCGAGCGCGGAGAGCAGGTGGGTGACCGCGTTGAGGGCCAGCGTGACCGGCGCACCGAGCCACTGCACGATCAGTCCGCCGAAACCGCGGCCACCGATCTGCACGGTGGCGTTGGTGGTCATCAACAGGGAGTTTGCCGCCACCAACCGCTCCCGGCCCACCAACTCGGGCAGGAAGCTCTGCGCGGCCACGTCTCCGAAGACCGTGGCGATGCCGGCGAGCAGCACCACCGCGTACAACTGGCCGATGGTCAGCACGTCCGCCCACCAGGCCAGCGGGATCGAGGCGTACAGGGCTGCGCGGGCCAGGTCGGCGGTGACCATCACGGTGCGGCGGGGCGACCGGTCGACCCACACCCCGGCGGGCAGTCCGATCACCAGGAACGCGGCGGTGCCGAGCACGGCGAGCAGGCCGACCTGCCCGGGGTCGGCGGCGAGCACGGACACGGCCAGTACCGGCACCGCCAGGTAGCCCACCTGGTAGCCCAGGCTGTCGGCCAGGTTGGCGGCGTAGACGTGGCGGAACGGGCGGGGCCAGCGGGTCGACGCCGACGGCAAAGCGGTGGTGGTCATGGCAGCGACCCTTACGGCCGGCGGCGGCGGGGTCGATAATTTTGAGCTACGTCGAATCCGTCGGGAGGTGCCGGTGCTGAGCGTCGCGCTGGGGGTGCGGGACCTGGCCAACATCCGGTTCGCGGTGTCACCGCTGTGGGAGGCGGTCGCCAGCGTCCGGGTGGTGAAGAACCCGGACTGGTTTCCCGCCCACCAACCCTGGCACCAGCAGGTCCGGCCGCGGCTCGCCGCCGTGGACTGGCGGATCCTCGCCGACCTCGTGCCGTTACCGACCGGCGTGATCCCGGGGTTCGTCTGCCCGCCCCCGCTGGCCGCGCAACCCACCATCGAGTGGGAACTGGCCGCACTGGCCGCCACCCCGCCAGAGGTGGTCCGGTCCGGGTTGGACGAGTTGCCCGGTCCCCGCCCGCCCCGACTCACCGCCCTGTACGACAACCCGCCGGCCGGTCTGGCCCGGCTCGCGGAGGTGATCGCCGACTACGTCGACGCGGCGATCGCCCCGTACTGGCCCCGGATGCGGACCCTGCTGGAACGCGAGGTGCTGGTCGGTGCCGGGCGGATGGCGGCCGAGGGCGTGCGTGGCCTGCTGAACCGGATCGATCCGCACGTCTCGTGGACGGACGGGACGCTGCACGTCGACCACCTGACCCGGGCCGGCACGGTCGACCTGGAGGGCCGGGGTCTGCTGTTGGTCCCGTCGGTCTTCGCCGGCTCGCGGGTCTGGTCCAACCTGTCCGAGCGGAGCGCTCAGCCCGTCCTGCGCTACGCGGCGCGGGCCGTCGGGACGCTCTGGGAGCGCAGCACCGACCCGGCCAGTGCGGCGCTCGCCCGGGTGCTGGGACGGACCCGGGCCACCCTGCTGCACGAGCTCGCCGTACCGGCCGCCACCACCGAGTTGGCTCGGCGGTGCGGCCTGTCCGCCGGCACGGTCTCGCACCATCTGACCGCGCTGCGCGACGCCGGCCTGGTCGGCACCCACCGGGCGGGGCGGTTCCTGCTCTACGCCCGGACCGGTTCGGCGGAGGCGTTGCTTGCCGGGGCCGGCCCGGCGGCGGATCCGGATCGCGCAGAATGAGCTGATGTCTGCGCGTACCGTTACCTCTCAGTGCGTTCTAGTGAGCACACGGTCGGTAGTCCCGCCTTGCGATGGGACGGTCCCGGTCTGACCGGCGGGTGCCGTGCCGGGTTCACGCTTCGCAGCCACCTGCCCAGCGAACTGGGTCTTCCGGTCGGCTCCACGTGCTGCCACCGGGCCACTCCCGGCGGTGTCGAACTCAGCCGCGAGAGCGGCCAGATTAGCGGCGGCGTTGCGGTCTCGGTCCATGACGAGGCCGCACGCCTGGCAGTGGTACTCACGCTCGGACAGGGCCAGCTTGGCTTTCGCCGCGCCGCAGCCCGAGCAGGTTTTCGAGGACGGATACCAGCGGTCGGCCACGGCGAGCCGGCCGCCGTTCCACCGAGTCTTATACGCCAACTGACGGCGGATCTCCGCGAATCCGGCATCGGCAATGTGCCGGGCCAACCTGCGGTTGGCGAGCATGCCGGTGACGTTGAGGTCTTCCACCACGACCGTGCCGTGCTCGCGGGCGAGTCCAGTGGTGAGCTTGTGCAGCCCATCGCGGCGCAGGTTCGCCACCCGGGCATGAGCGCGGCCGAGCCGATGCCCGGCGCGCTGCCAACGGTTCGAGGGGCGGCGGCCGGTCCTGCGGTCCGGGCCGGTCTTGCGCGACAGTGCCCGTCCGAGGTGCCGCAAACGCTGTTGGGCGGCGGCCAGGTGGCGCGGGTTGTCCACCAGCTCACCCGTCGACAGCACCGCGAGATGCTTGATGCCGACGTCGACACCAACCACGGAGCCCGGCCGGGCAGGTACCCGCTCGGCGCGCTCGACCTCGACGCAGAACGAGACGTGCCAGCGTCCACCGTCACGGCGCACCGTCGCGGACATGATCCGCGCCGTGCCGTTGTCAATGCGGCGGGCGAGCTTGCGGGCCGACTCGTGCAGCTTCAACCGGCCCAGCCGGGGCAGCACCACATGCTTGCGGTCCGGCTCGACCCGGATCGCCCCGGTGGTGAAATGCACGGACGCGGTCGTGCGGCGGCGGGACTTGAACCTCGGGAACCCGACCGGCCGACCGGCCCGCTTACCGCTGCGGGACTCGGCCCAGTTCTTCAACGCGCGGGCGAGGGCGTCCAAGCCAGTGTTGAACGCCTCCTTCGAGCACTCGCGCCACCACGGCGCGACCTCCTGCTTGGCGGCGTTCCACGCCCTGCGCAGCGCGGGCAGGCTCCACGACATGCTCTCGGTGAGCTGGTCGTCCGGGATGCCGTACGTGCGTTCAGCGGCCCGCTGGTCCATGACCGCTCTCACTCGGGCCAGCGCCCAGTTGTGCGCCACCCGGGCCGCCCCGGCGTGCGCGAGCACGCCACGCTCCTGCACGGCAGTGAGGTCAAGCGCGAACCGGTACGCCTGGATCGTTTTCACGCAGGGTCCCCGGTGACGGCTTCGACGGCGCGGCGGGCGCGGTTCGCCGCAGCGCGGCGGCCGTACAGGCGGGCGCACAGCGATGTCAGGATCTCGGTCACGTCACGCACCAAGTCGTCGTCCACCTCGACCGGGTCGACCACAAGCAGCTGTCGGCCCTGCGCGGCAAGGGCGGCCTCAACGCACTCGGCACCGAAGCGAGCAAACCGGTCCCGGTGCTCGACCACGATCGTCGACACGGCCGGGTCGCGCAGCAGGGCGAGGAACTCCTTGCGATGGCCATCGAGTGCGCAGCCGACCTCGGTCACCACCCGGTCAACGGCGAGGCGCCGCCCGGTCGCCCACACGGCGACCCGGGCAACCTGCCGGTCCAGGTCCGGCTCCTGATCGGCCGATGAGACCCGCGCGTACACCACGACCTGCCCCGAGTCCGGAACCGCGCCGGTCAGTGGCTCACCCACCATGATCAGCCGCCCGAGCCGGTACGTGGGAACAGGCAGCGTCCCGGACTCGTAACGACGCCGTGCGGTCGCGTACGAGATGCCGGTTGCCGCCGCCCACTCCTTCAAGTTCACACCGTCACTCTAGCAAACCTATGAGCACTAATGACGGCCACCAGGCCAGCAGTTGCCAGCCCCCTCGGTGTCCTGCGTCTTCGTCTGCCACGACGGCGCGGGCCGGCTGCTGCTCGCCCGGCGTGGGGCCGGCGCCCGCGACGAACCCGGCACCTGGGACACCGGGGCGGGGGCGCTGGAGTTCGGCGAGACGTTCGAGGCCGCCGTCGCTCGGGAGGTCCGCGAGGAGTACGGCGCCTCGCCGCTGGCGACCACCCTGCTCGGGGTCCGCAACGTGGTGCGGGACGACCCGCCGTCGCACTGGGTCGCGGTGGTGTTCGCGGTTCACGTCGACCCCGCCGAGGTCACGCTCGGCGAACCGGAGAAGTTCGACCGGCTCGGCTGGTTCACCCGCGAGGCGTTGCCCACGCCCGCGCATTCGCAGCTCGCGCCGACCCTGGCGCTGCTGCCGGACCACCTCGGCCGCACCGGGCGTCTACCGTGACCGGATGCCCGTACCCGCCGTCGACTCCTCCAGGCCGCCGGTGCCGCCGTCGGCCTCGCCGGCCTCGGCACGGGCGGCATCGCCCTCGTCGACGCCGAGAAGCTGCCCGGCAGGTCCGTGCTGGACCACGCCCTCGGCCGGTGCGGCGCTGCCGCACGGGGCCGCCCCGTTCGCCCTCGCCGCCGGACCTCCGCCGCCCCGGGTCGGGTTCGCGCGATCGGCGCGGCGCTGGCCGGCTGACCGGCAGCCGTCGGCTCACTCCCGACAGGACGGAAAGTGCGGGTCGTCCCACCGCTGCGGTCCGGTGAGCCCGAGCAGCCGGACCCGGTGCACCAGCAGCTCGGACGCCCCGTGCGCCCGTAGCCGGTCCGGGGCGTGCCGCGCCAGCCAGTCGGCGAGCTCGGCGGCGCGCTCCCGCTCGTCGTTCCGCCAGCCGCTCCACGGCAGGTCGTCGCCGAGCAGGTCGACCACCCACTCGTCGGCGGCGTCGGCGAGCTGCCGGTCCGCCGCCGGGCCGGTCGTCCCCGCCCAGACGTCGAGCCAGCCGGGCAGGCTCCCGCCGGCCTCGGCGAGGAACGGCAGCACCTGGTGCGCGGGAACCACCGGCTCCGGCTCGGCGAGGGTGCGGTCCCACCATGCCGTCAGGAAGTCGCCGACCGCCGTGGCCTGCGCGGCCGGCCAGGCCTGCCAGTCGGCGCGGCCGAATCTCTCCCCGGCGGTGTCCGTCCCCAGCGGCGTGACCTCGCCCCGGACCAGGGCGGTGGCGAACTGCGGCAGGATCCGCCGCAGCACGTCCGCCGGGTAGGTCCAGGTGCCGCCGAACCAGGTGCGGGTCAGCAGGTCCGGCTCCAGCGCCACGTCCGGCGTCTTGAGCAGCGCCAGCTCCTCCGCGCTGCCCCAGTGGCACGCGCAGTCGTACTCGTCGGGGTGGGCGGTCATCCCGCGGAAGGTGGTGGCCAGGCCGGACAGCGCGGCGTCGAGGCGGCGACGGGCTGCCGTGGTCGTGGGATCGGTCATGGGTACGCCCTCGGGTACTCCGGCGGCGCGCGGCGGCCGAAGAGCGCGACGCTACCGACTCGCCGACCGGCCCGCCATCCGGTTTCCGGGTTCAGGGGCGCGGGCAGGCCGGGGCGGCGTAGATGGTGAGGTAGATCAGGGCGGGACTGACCACCGACCACTGTGGGGAGGGCGGCCGGTCCGCCGAGCTGGGTCGCACGTCCATCAGTTGCGCGGCCTGCGCCCGGATCAGCAGCCGGCTCGTGATCCCGTGCACCCTGCGGCAGTAGGTGAGGGTCGTCTCGCCCGCCACGCCGGGCACGGCGTCGGGGTCCACCGCGTACCGCCAGCCGGCGTCGCCGGCGACCGGGTCGTAGAGCCGGCGCAGGGTGGCGCCGTCGATGTCGCGGTCCGGACGCCAGGAGAGCGTCACCGAGGTGTTCGAGACGTCCTCCTTGTTCAACTGGTGGCACCCGGTGCTGCGGACGACGTCCCCGACAGGCCGGGCGCCCGTCGGCCGGACCGCCAGGACGGGATCCTTCGCGTACGCGTCGAGCAGCGCGTTCTCCTGCTGCGGCACGGCGCAGCCCGGCACCCGGGGACCGTCCGCCCCGTCCGCCCGCGCACACCCGGTCAGGGCCGCCAGGGTCAGCAGCACCGCCGCCGGCCACCACCGCCGTGGTTTCATCGACTCAGGTTAGGGGGCGGAAGTCCGCGCGGCTGTCCTGTACCGGATGGAGGGCCTGGAAGGCGAGCCGGCGGTCCGCGTCGGCCGCGAGCCGGTCGAGGATCTCGTCCAGTTCCAGGAACACCGACCACCGCTCGCGGCCGGTGACGGCGGCCAGCCGGTCCACGACCAGGTCCTCCAGGTCGCCGACCCGCTTGCCCTTCCACACCTTGTCGGCCACGCTGACCAGCAGGTCGTCGACGCCGATCCCGGGCTGCCGCCAGGCGGCGTGGGTGGCCGCGAACCGGGCCAGCGTCGGCGACACCCCGTGTCCCACCAGCAGGTCGCGGCCGGCGGGCTCGTGCGCGGAGCCGGGCCCGGACAGTTCCTCCGGGTGCACGACCTTGCCGATGTCGTGGCTGGCCGCGCCGAAGAGCACCGCCGTTCGGTCGACCGCGAGCTGCGGGAACCGCTCCGCCAGTGCGTCGGTGAGCTGCGTGGCCACGTCGTGCACGGCGCGCAGGTGGGCGGCCAACCGGGGCGGCGCGTGCAGCGCCACCAGCAGCGCGGCGACCTGGTCGGGCAGGGGACGCAGCGGTGGGTCGCCCGGCGAGGTGAGGGCGCGGTGCAGCGCGTCGGAGCTCACCGCGCCAAGGGTACGACTGCCGGTCCGCCGGGTGGGCGCCGATGAGCCGGGTCGGCATGTCGCCCGCGACAGCGGGTATGCGGCCCGCACGACGAACGGGGAGGTTCGTGGTGGAGTCGTACCCGGCGGTGGAGAACCACGGGCTGATCGGAGACCTGCAGACCGCCGCGTTGATCAGCCGGGACGGCACGCTTGACTGGTTCTGCGCGCCCCGGTTCGACTCGCCGAGCATCTTCGGCGGGCTGCTGGACCGGCGAAAGGGCGGATTTTTCCAGATTTCGCCCTGCGGCGTCGACTACGTCAGCAAGCAGCTCTACCTGCCCGGCACGCCGATTCTGATCACCCGTTTCCTGAGCCCGGACGGGGTGGGGGAGCTCCTCGACTTCATGCCGGTGGCGGGGGATGTGGCCACCGACCGGCACTGCATCGTTCGGATGATCCGGGTGGTGCGCGGCACCATGCGGTTCGTGCTGAAGTGCCAGCCGCGCTTCGACTACGGCCGGGAACCGCACACGATCGACTGCACCGTCGACGGCGCGGCGTTCCGTAGCCGGAGCCTCAGCGTCACCGTCAACCGGGTGCGTCAGGGCGGGATGCTGCTGAACGCCGAGGCCTTTCAGCAGGACGAGCAGGGCGGGGTCAGCGTGATGGGGACCCTGCGGGAGGGGGACACGGGTGGCGTGGTGCTGCGCACCGCCTCTCCTGACCCGCCGCGGGTGGTCACCCCGGCCGAGGTCGTGGAGATGTACGAGCGGACCCGCGACTTCTGGCGGCGCTGGCTCGACTGTTCCCGCTATACCGGGCGGTGGCGGGAGATGGTGGAGCGCTCCGCGATGACGCTGAAGCTGATGACGTACGCGCCGACCGGCGGCCTGGTCGCCGCCCCGACCGCCGGCCTGCCGGAGCAGGTCGGCGGCGAGCGCAACTGGGACTACCGCTACACCTGGGTCCGGGACGCCTCGCTCTCGGTGCACGCCCTGCTCAGCCTGGGCTTCACCGCCGAGGCGCAGGGCTACCTCGACTGGCTCACCCAGCGGATCCGGGAGGCCGACGAGTGCGGCGAGCCGGTGCAGATCATGTACCGGGTGGACGGTTCCCGGGATCTTGCCGAGGAGAGGCTGCCGCATCTGGAGGGCTACCGCGGGTCGAGGCCGGTGCGCGTCGGCAACGACGCGGCCCGCCAGCTGCAACTGGACATCTTCGGTGAGGCGATGAACTGCCTGCACCTGGCGAACCAGCAGGGCCTGCGCGGGTCCCACGAGGGGTGGCGCAGCGCGGTCGAGATGATCGACTGGCTCTGCGAGCACTGGGACCAGCCGGAGGACGGCATCTGGGAGACCCGGGCCGGCCGGCAGGACTTCACCTACGGCCGGCTGATGTCCTGGGTGGCCTTCGACCGGGCGATCCGGCTGGCCCAGGACAACGGCCGCCCCGGCGACGTGGTCCGCTGGGCGGCGGCCCGGAACCTGGTCTACGACCAGATCATCGAGCGCGGCTTCCATCCGGGCCGGGAGGCCTTCGTCCAGCACTACGGCACCGACATCCTGGACGCGTCGCTGCTCTTCATGCCGGCCGCCGGCTTCATCTCACCGACGGACCCGATGTGGCAGTCGACGCTGCGGGCGATGGACGCGGAGCTGGTCTCCGACAGCCTGGTCTACCGGTACAACCCGCAGGCGTCCCCGGACGGCCTGGCCGGTAACGAGGGCACCTTCTCCATGTGCACCTTCTGGTACGTCCGGGCGCTCGCCGAGTCGGGTCGGCTCGACGACGCCCGGCTCACCTTCGAGAAGATGCTCACGTACAGCAACCATCTCGGCCTCTACTCGGAGGAGGTCGCGCCGAGCGGTGCGCAGGTCGGAAACTTCCCGCAGGCGTTCAGCCACCTGTCGCTGATCAGCGCGGCCAGCGTGCTCGACCGGCTCCTCGACGCCCGCCGCTGAGCGGCGGCCGGACCGCACGACCTGCGCGCGCGAGAACCGCCGCCCCGACGCCGGCACGGATTTCCGGCCACCTCACCGGGTACGGTGCGAGGCTGAAGGCGGGCGCCGCCGCCCCCGGGGCGACGACCGCAGTGGAGGGTGCGATGGCCGAGCCGCCGACCGGGGTCCCGTCGCGCAGCGCGCAGGCCCACGGCCGCCGCGCCAACCGGCGTAGCTACCACGACGGCGCGCAGGTCAACGGGTACGTCGACGACCCGTACCATCGGATCCGCCGCGCGGTCGCGGCCCGGCTGGTGGTCGACGGCGTCGCCGGGGCCGGGCCGGTGCTGGAGCTGGGCTGCGGCCCGCGCAGCATGCTCGACCCGGCGGAGCTGCCCGGGCCGCTGGTGGTGGCCGACATGGCGGAGACCGCGCTGAGCGACGCCCGGCGGGCCGTGGCCGGCCGGGCCCTGCCGGTCTGCCTCGACGCCACCCGCGGCCTGCCGTTCCGCGCCGGCAGCTTCGCCGGGCTGCTCACCGGCGAGCTGATCGAGCACGTCTACGATCCGGTGGCATTGCTGCGCGAGTGCCACCGGGTGCTCGCCCCGGGCGGGCTGCTGGTGCTCACCACCCCCAACCTGGCGACCCTTCAGGACCGGCTGGCCTTCCTCGCCGGGCGGGCGCCGCGGCAGGTGGACCCGCTGCACCCGTACCTCTGGCTGCACATCCGCCCCTTCACCGCGTCGCTGCTGCGCCGGGTGCTCTGCCGGGCCGGGTTCGCGCCGTTGGCGATCCGCTCCAACCAGGTGGGTTGGCGGCTCCCCGGTGGACGCTGGGTGTCCTCCCGGCTGCTGGCCCGGTGCGCGCCCGGGCTCGGCGGGTCGCTGATCTGCGCGGCACGGCGGCTCGGCGCTCCGCCACCGTCACGGAACAGCGCGTGATCGTGATATTGACAAAGGGCTATCATGGAGGTTCCGTCGTCGACCGGGGGACGTCATGGCGCGCCTGTTCAACTGGGTCGTCAACAATCTCGACGCGTTCATCGGGCTGATCCTGGCCGTGACCGTGGCGGTCCTCGGGCTGACCAACACGGTGAGCCAGGACGTGGTCAACAGCGCCATCCTGCTGGTCCTCGGGCTGCTCGCCCAAGCGGTGCTGCGGGACCGGCTGCGCCGGGAGACCAGGGAGCAGCAGGTGCGGCAGGTCGTCCGGGACACCCGCGACCGGCTCACCGAGCTGGTGCCCCAGATGCGCGAGATCACCGGCCCGGAGGGTGCGCTGAACCGGGCCCGCGAGGCGATCGACAGCGTCTCGATGGTCCGCGTGCTGCACGGCAGCGAGGTCGGGCAGGCCCTCGCGGAGGCCCGCCGGCACACCGACCGGTGGAACTTCAAGGGCGGCACCGGCACCTACACCCGCGCGGTCACCCTGCCCGAGTGCCTGGAGCACGCCCGCGAACGCAACGCCACCCTGCACGTCGCCATCGAGATCATCGACCCCACCGACGAGGTGGTCTGCGAGCGGTACGCGCGGTTCCGGCGCAGCCTCGCCCCGGACGCGCCGGGGGAGCGGTGGACCGTCGACCGCACCCGCAAGGAGTCGTACGCCACCGTGCTGGCCGCCTGCTGGCACCTGCAACGCTCCGGCCTGCTCACCATCGACGTGCGGCTCTCCGCCCAGATGACCACCTTCCGGTACGACCTCTCGTCGAGCTGCGTCATCATCACGCAGGAGAACCCGCAGACCCCGGCGCTGCGGATCGACCGCAGGGAGCTCTACTACAACCGCTTCAACATCGAGCTGCAGTACAGCCGCGAGCAGAGTCGGCGGGTGCCCATCGAGGCCGCCACGCAGGTCAAGCTCGACGACGAGCCCTCCGTGGAACAGGTCCGTCGACTCTTCACCGCGGTCGGGCTGCCGCTACCCCGGTCCTTCGGTGACCGCGAGGTCGCCGACATCGTCGGCCGGGCCGTCCAGCCGAGGAACCCGTACGCATGATGAGCTACGCCGACCTCGAACGGGAGATCGACCGGGGCACCCGGCCGGAGCTGCTGCGCGACTGGGTGCTGGTGGTCCTCGGGGACATCGCCGAGGGACGCCGGGCGCTGCGGGCGGTCCGCCACCCGCTCGGCTTCACCTGCCTGCCGGTGGAGCGCGACGGGCCGGACGGGATCTGCGTGCACGCCTGGCCGGCCGGCCCGCCGGCCGCGCGGCCGACCACCTCGACGATGCACTCGCACAGCTGGGACCTGCTCAGCCATGTGCTGCACGGGCGGGTCCGCAACGAGCTGGTCGAGGTCAGCGACGCGCCCGCCGACCCCGACTGGCGGGTGTACGAGGTGCACAGCCGCGGCGAGATCGACGAGATGGCCGCCACCGATCGGCTGGTCACCGCGGTCACCGCCGCGGTGGAGTCGCACTCCGCCGGCGACTCGTACGCGCTGCGCGCCGGCGGCTTCCACACCTCCGAGGTGGACCCCGGGCGGCCGGCGGTGACCGTGGCGCTCGGCCGGACCACGCCCGGCGTGTCGGACCTGAGCCTCGGTGCGGTGGACGGGCGCAGTCACCGGATCCGCCGGGACCGGTGCGACGTGGCGGAGACCGCGCGGCTGGCGCGCGAGATCGCCCACCTGGTGGCACGGGGCTGAGTGGCGGGAGGAGCCATGGACGTGGAGCCGAGCAGATGCGTCGGACCTGACCTGCGGGAGGCGCACCAATTCGCGGTGGACGCGGCCCGCGCCGCCGGGCGGCTGCTGCGTCGCGGCGCCCGGGGCCAGCTGCACGCCCGGGCCAAGAACGCCACCGGTGACCTGGTCACCGACCTGGACCTGGCCGCCGAACGGCTGATCGTCGACCGGATCCGGGCCCGGTGGCCCGAGCACGGGGTGATCGCCGAGGAGGGCGGCGAGTACGCCCCCGACCAGTCCTGGGCGTGGCTGGTCGACCCGCTCGACGGCACCAACAACGTGGCCATCGGTCTGCCCGCGTACGTGGTCGGGATCGCGCTCTGCGAGCGGGGCTCGCCGGTGGTCGGGGTGGTGCACGACCCGGTGGCCGGCCGCACCTGGTCCGCCGTACGCGGTCGGGGCGCGTTCGTGCACGCTGCCGCCCCGACCGGCCGCCCGCTGCTCGCGCCCCGCCGGCCGGTTCCGGCCGCGCCGGTGCTCGCCTGGACCCAGGGCCACGCGGTACGCCGCGACGACAGCACCGCCCGCGCGCTGAAGGTGGTGCTCGACTCCACCGCCCGCCGGGTGCTGCAACTGTGGGCGCCGCTGCTGTCCTGGGTGATGCTGGCGCGCGGTGACATCGACGGCATCGTCGGCTACCGCCCCGAGGCGGTCGACCTGCCGGCCGGCATCCTGCTCGCCGCCGAGGCCGGCATGGTGGTCCGGGCCCTCGACGGCGGCTGCTTCGACGACCGGTACGGCTGCCCGGCCGACCGGCGCAGCTTCGTCGCCGGCCCGCCGGAGACCATCGACCGGCTGGTCAAGCTGGTGACGGCGGCCCAGTGGATCGAGCCGCAGGTACGCCAGCTCACCCCGATCAGCCTCAGCTCCGTGGGCTGGTGAGTCGGCGATCGCACGGCAGGTGTGGGGCGATTTGTTCGTATAGGCACGGCTTGGGGTGTTTGCCAGCTAGCGTGGCGGCTGTCGGAATGGAAAGAAGGAGCGACAGTGGCCAGCTATGACATGACCGTGGCGGCAGACAGCCGAAGGACAGCCTGATGCGCCGGTTTCCGGCGCTGCGCGTCGCCGCCGTCCTGACCGTCGTCCTGGCGGTGCTGCTCAGCGGGGCCTATCTGATAGGCCGGCCCATGTTGCGGCACGCGTCACCGTCCGATCACACGCCGTCCGCCACCGCATCCGCTTTCCCCGCCGGTGTCCTGATGACCACCGGCTCGGCGCAGGTGGCGCTGACCTTCAACGACGGCCCCGATCCCACGTGGACGCCACTCGTCCTGAAAGCGCTGCGCCAGTTCGACGTCAAGGCGACGTTCTGCCTGCTCGGTAAGAACGCCCAGGCATATCCGGAGCTCGTGCGGGCCATCGTGGCCGACGGTCACACCTTGTGCAACCACACCTGGAGCGAGGACCTCGACCTCGGCAGTCGGCCGCGGCTGAGCATCGAGAGCGATCTGCTCCGTACCAGCCAGGCCATCCACGCCGCTGCACCGCGGGCCCCGATCAAGTACTTCCGCCAGCCGGGCGGGAACTGGACCCCGCAGCTCGTCGCCGTCGCCGAGGACCTGGGCATGACCAGCCTGCACTGGGCAGTGGACCCCCGGGACTGGGAGGAACCGGCGGCAGCCGCGATCATCGCCACCGTCTCAACGGGCACCGGGCCGGGCGCCATCGTGATCTTGCACGACGGCGGCGGCGACCGGCAGAACACCGTCACCGCCCTCACGACCCTGCTGCCCGACCTGCTGAGCCGCTTCCACCTCGGGGCGTTGCCCGTCAACCCACCCGAGACCGGCCAGACCCCGGTGCCGTCCGCATCCCCCCTGCAACAAGTGGGGCAACCGCAGGGCACCGCCGCCGAACCGGGCAAGGGCAGCTGACACCCGCCCAACCGGTTCGACCAGTGGGTTCGGGTGCGCTACTAGGGGCGTAGCTCGGTCAGCAGCGCCGTCACCCGCTCCCTGATCTCGTCGCGGACCTGGCGGACGACCTCGATCGGCTGGCCGGCGGGGTCGGTGAGCGGCCAGTCCTCGTAGCGCTTGCCGGGGAACACCGGGCACGCGTCGCCGCAGCCCATGGTGACGATGACGTCGCTGGCCTCGGCGGTGTCCCAGGTGAGGCGTACCGGGGTCTGGTCGGTGATGTCGATGTCGACCTCGCGCATCGCCGCCACGGCGACCGGGTTGATCCGGTCGGCGGGCGCGCTGCCGGCGGAGCGCACCTCGACGGCGTCGCCGGCGAGGTGGCGCAGCCAGCCGGCGGCCATCTGAGAGCGGCCCGCGTTGTGCACGCAGACGAACAGGACGGTGGGCTTGTCCGGCATCGGTGGTCTCCCGGTCAGCTGATGGTGGGACTGCGGCGCTCGATGAGGGTGACGTCGCGCCAGGCGCCGTGGTGGCGGCCGACGCGTTCGCGGGTGCCGACGACGCGCCAGCCGCAGGCGGCATGGAGGGCGAGGCTGGCGGTGTTCTCGGGGAACACGCCGGACTGGATGGTCCAGATCCCGGCCTGCTCGGTGGAGGCGATCAGGGCGTCGAGCAGCAGGCGGCCGACGCCCCGGCCGCGGGCGTCCGGGTGGACGTAGACGGAGTGCTCGACGACCCCGGCGTAGACGCACCGGTCGGACACCGCCGCGCAGGCGACCCAGCCGAGCATCCGGCCGGTGGGGTCGACGGCCACCCAGCGGTGGCCAGGCAGCCGGCCGGCGGTGAACTTCTCCCAGGTCGGCGGCTCGGTCTCGAAGGTGGCGTTGCCGGTGGCGATGCCGAACCGGTAGATCTCCAGCACGCCGTCGACGTCCTCGTCGCCCATGGGCCGGATGCTGATGGTCATCGGTTCTCCTCGGCCAGCCGGGG
Organism: Micromonospora sp. NPDC051924; assembly: GCF_055586005.1. Lineage (NCBI taxonomy): Bacteria > Bacillati > Actinomycetota > Actinomycetes > Micromonosporales > Micromonosporaceae > Micromonospora > Micromonospora sp. NPDC051924. The sequence continues at coordinate 202,933 of NZ_JBVJJA010000003.1, read as the reverse complement.
CACGACCACGGCGTCGGCCGCGTCGGCGGCATCGGGATACCAGGCGGCCAGGGCGGCGACGGCGACCAGGCTGCCGACGAGCTGGGCGGCGACGAAGCCTGGCACGGAGGTGGGGGCGATCCCCGCGAAGGTGTCGGTGAAGGCCCGGCCGATGGTGACGGCGGGGTTGGCGAACGAGGTGGACGAGGTGAACCAGTACGCCGCGCCGATCCAGGCGCCGACGGCGGCCGGGGCGGCGGCGGAGCGGCCGGTGCGGGCCAGCGCGAAGACCAGGACGACCAGGCCGGCGGTGGCGACCACCTCGGCCAGCCACAGGTGCCCGCCGGTCCGGTCGGTGCGGGACCAGGCGACGGCCGGCAGCCCGAACATGAGGTCGGCCAGGACCGCGCCGGCGATCGCGCCGCCGACCTGGGCCACGGTGTACGCGGCCAGGTCCCGGGCGGTCAGACCGGTGCCGGCCCGGCGACCCAGCCACCAGTCGACGGCGGAGACCACCGGGTTGAAATGCGCGCCCGACACCGGGCCGAAGGTCAGAATCAGCGCTCCCAGGGCGAGGGCGGTGGCGATCGCGTTCTCCAGCAGTTGGAGCCCGACGTCGGTGGGGGAGAGCCGGGCGGCGGCGATCCCGGAGCCGACGACGGCGGCGACGAGCAGGGCGGTACCGGCGAATTCCGCCGAGGCCCGCCGGGTCAGGGCGAGGCTCACGCGCCGCCGCCGGCGGTCCGGTTGGCGGAGATCTCCAGCAGGGCGCCGAGCTGCCGGAACGCCTCCGGCTTCACCCGGTACCAGACCCAGGTGCCGCGCCGCTCGGAGTCGACCAGGCCGGCTTCCCGCAGCACCTTGAGGTGGTGGGAAATGGTCGGCCCGGACAGGTCGAACGCCGGGGTCAGGTCGCAGACGCAGATCTCCGGCACCGAGGCGATCATCGACATCAGGCGCAGCCGGATCGGGTCGCCCAGCGCCTTGAACATCGGCGCGACCACCGCCGCCTGATCCGCGTCCATCGGTCGGACGGCGATCGGGGCGCAGCAGGCGACCGCGTTCAGGTCCACCACCGGCAGGTCTTGTTTCGACATGCCTCTAGGTTGACAGATTTGAAAACAGCATGCCACAGTGGGGTCCCTGCTTCGAAAATCATCTAGACAAGGACGAAGCCATGAGGCGCACGTCCGCTGAATCCATCAGGAGGAAGATCATGTCCCGCGTCCAGCTCGCCCTGCGTGTGTCCGACCTCGAAGGCTCCGTCGCCTTCTACAGCAAGCTGTTCGGCGTCGAACCGGCCAAGCGCCGCCCCGGCTACGCCAACTTCGCCGTCGAGAACCCGCCCCTGAAGCTCGTCCTGCTCGAAGGTGAGCCCGAGCAGCCCACCGTGCTCGACCACCTGGGCGTCGAGGTGTTCAGCACCGACGAGGTGACGGCCGCCACCCGGCGCCTCACCGACGCCGGCCTGATCACCCTGGAGGAGAACGACACCGAGTGCTGCTACGCCCTCCAGGACAAGGTCTGGGTGCGCGGCCCCGGCAACGAGCCCTGGGAGGTCTACACCGTCAAGGCCGACAGCCCGCAGTTGGCGAAGGCCGCCGAGAGCGCCTGCTGCACCTCCGCGGGTGACCAGGAGCCCGTCACCAGCGGTGCTGCCGCCGGCTGCTGCTGACCGCCCCGGTCCGCGCGCCCGTCCTCGATCCGGGGGCGGGCGCGTCCGGGTCCCACTTCAGTATGTCGGCCGGGCCGGGGCTTGCCTCGACATCGGGTCGTGCGGCGGGACCTGGATCACCAGCGGGCCAGCCGGTACGGTCGCCCGATGGAGAGCGGGGCGGCCGAACCGTACGCGCGGGCGGGTGTCATCGTCCGGCCGGCGACCGGGGCGGACGTCCCGGCGCTGGTCGGGTTGCGGATGGCCAACGCCGAGGCGCATCGCTCCCTCGATCCGGACGTCTACCGCGTGCCGCGCCGTGAGGCCGTCGTCCGCCACTTCACCGCCACCGTGGCCGACGGGCCAGGGGGAGACGCGGTGCTCGTCGCCGAGGCGCCCGACGGCCGGGTGGTCGGGATGATCGAGGTGCTGCGGTACGGCGACCCGCCCGAGCACCAGATCCTCCGTCCCGAGCCCTCGGCGCAGGTGCACACGGTGGTGCTGCCCGACGCCCGAGGACTCGGGGTGGGCTCGGCGTTGCTGGCCGCTGCCCACGCCTGGGCCGCCGGCCGGGGGATCAGGTATCTGTCGGCCGGTATCCACCACCGCAACGCCGGCGCGGTGCGTTTCTACGGCCGGCACGGCTACACCGACTCGGGGTTGTCCCTGGGCCACCGGCTCGACTGACGCGCGGGTCACCGCCGGGCGGCCACCGGGCCGGGCTGCGGGAGCCGCTCGGCCAGGAACGCCTCCCAGGTCCGCGCGCCGACGCTCGCGCCGTCGAGCGTGAGGTTGTCGCCGTTCCGGTACGCCCGCCCGGCCTTGCCGGGCATCCGGACCGGCAGGAACGGCCGCCGCTTGCCGACCGCCCGCAGGTAGCTCCGCATCAGCTCGTCCAGCCCGTACAAACGCGGGCCCACCAGGTCGGGCACCAGGCCGGCCGGCGCGCCGAGGGTCAGCTCGACCAGCCGGTCCGCCACCTCACGGGCCTCGACCGGCTGGAACCGGAGCCCGCCGGGCACCGGCACGACCGGCAGCTTCGCCATCTTCTCCGCCATTGCCAGGACGAGGTCGTGGAACTGCGCGGCGCGCAGCGTCGTCCACGGGATGCCCGAGTCGGCGATGGCCCGCTCGGCGTCCAGCTTGGACCGCAGCCAGGCGAGCGGCACCCGGTCGGCGCCGACGACCGAGATGTAGACCAGGTGCCGTACGCCGGCCCGCCGCGCGGCCCGGACCAGGTGGCGGGTCGCCTCGTCGTCGCCCTTCTGCCCGCCGGCCAGGTGCAGCACGGTCTCGACACCGCGTACCGCGGGCTCGACCCCCGCGCCGGTGAGCAGGTCCGCGGTCACGTGCGCGACGCCGTCGGCGGGGCGGCCGCCTCGGCGGCTGAGCACCCGCACGGGGCCCCCGGCGTCGCGCAGCAGCGGGGTGACCAGCCGGCCGAGGGTGCCGGTGCCGCCGGTGACCAGGATGGGTGCGGTCATGTCGTCCTCCGTAGGGTGTCGTGGCTCCACCCGCTCGAACCCGGGGAACCGGGAAGTGTGACCGGAGTGATCGGGGTCACATGACGTCACACGGGCGGGCCGTTCGGGGTCGGCTCGGTGGGACACCGCGACGAAGGGACGGGACATGGGCGAGGACGGCTGGCTGGCCGAACGGTTCGAGCAGCAGCGGCCGCAGCTGCGGGCCGTGGCGTACCGGATGCTCGGCTCGCACGCCGAGGCCGACGACGCCGTGCAGGAGGCCTGGCTGCGGCTGGCCCGTACCGACACCAGCGGGGTGGACAACCTCGCCGCCTGGCTGACCACGGTGGTCGCCCGGGTCTGCCTCAACACCCTGCGGTCCCGGCGGGCCCACCCCGAGGAACCCCTCGAAACGCGCATGCCCGACCCGGTGGTCCGCACCGAGGAGACCGACGACCCGGCGTACGCGGCGGTCCTGGCCGACTCGGTCGGGCTGGCGATGCTGGTGGTGCTGGACACCCTGACCCCGACCGAGCGGCTCGCGTTCGTGCTGCACGACATGTTCGCCGTGCCCTTCGACGAGATCGGCGACATGATCGACCGGACGCCGGCCGCCGCCCGTCAGCTGGCCAGCCGGGCCCGGCGCCGGGTGCAGGGCCGCGCCCCGGTCCCCGACCCGGACCTGTCCCGCCAGCGGGAGGTCGTCGACGCGTTCCTCGCCGCCGCCCGCGACGGCGACTTCGACGAGCTGGTCGCCGTGCTGCACCCCGACGTGGTGCTGCGCGCCGACGGCGGCGCCACCCGGGCCCGGCACACCACCGTGCTCACCGGCGCCCGGACCGTGGCCGGGCAGGCCGTCACCTTCGGACGGTTCTCCCCGTTCGCCCGCCCGGTGCTGGTCAACGGCGCGGCCGGCGTTCTGGTCAGCGCGGGCGGCCGCCCGCTGTCGGTGATGGCGTTCACGGTCACCGGCGGGCGGATCGCGACCATCGACGTGATCGCCGACCCGGAGCGGCTGCGCCGGCTCGACCTCGCCGACCTCGACGACTGACGGAACGGGGCGGCGGCCCACCGCGCGGAGCGGTATCGTGCCCGGCGGAACTCCGCATCCCGCGTCCGGAAACACGTCGCAGATGGACCCGGGACTCCGCCCGTCGCGGGGAGGAGGTGGCGACAGCACTGTTCGCTGCCCTCCTCAAGGAGTTCATCATGGATCTCGGCCTCGGCCTCCCCATCAGCGATCCGGGCCGGCTACCCGCCTGGGCCCGCCGCGCCGAAGCCGCCGGCTTCGACACCCTCGCGCTGCTCGACCGGCTCACCTACGACAATCCCGAGCCGCTCGTCGCGCTCGCCGTCCTGGCCGGCGCGACCACCCGCATCCGGTTGCAGACGGAGGTGCTCCTCGCCCCGCTGCGGGCCACGGCGCTGCTGGCCAAGCAGGTCGCCACCCTCGACCGGATGTCCGGCGGGCGGTTCGTGCTCGGTGTCGGCGTCGGGGGCCGCCCCGACGACCACGCTGCCGCCGGCACCCCGATCAACCGTCGGGGTCGGCTGCTCGACGAGCAACTGCCCGTGCTGCGCCGGATCTGGCGCGGCGAGCCGTACGCGGGATCGCCGATCGGCCCCCGCCCGGCCGCACCGGCCGGGCCGCCGATTCTGATCGGCGGTTTCGCGCCGGCCGCCCTGCGGCGGGTCGCCGCCCACGGCGACGGCTTCCTCTGCGCCGCGCCGTTGCGGTGGGCGGGTCCCCTGGTGGAGACCGTCCGTGAGCAGTGGGCGGCGGCCGGTCGGACCGGCCGGCCACGCCTGGTCTGCCAGGTGAACGTCGCGGTCGGACCGCCCGAGACGGTGGACCGGGCGCGGCGCGCCGTCGCCGACTACTACGCGTTCACCGGCCGGCCCGGCTGGGGCGCGCCGGTGAGCGACCCGGGCGAGATCACCGATCTGGTCGGGGCGTACCGGGAGTTCGGCGCGGACGAGCTGGTGCTCTATTGCTATGGCGACGACCCGGCCCAGGTCGACATCCTGGCCGGGATCCTGCGCTGAGCGGACGGTCCCGGTGCCGGTTCGGTGCCGGTTCGGTGCCGGGACCGTCCGGAGCGCTACGCCGTGACCAGCTCGGCGAACCAGCGTCGGCCGGCCGGGTAGACGTCGCGGACGGCCAGCCCGGCCGGCGCGGCCACCTCGTGCACCGCCCGGGTGTCCAGCCGAGCCCAGCGGAAGCTCGGCCCCCGGTGCCGGCCGGAGACCACGTGCGCCTGCCCCTGCCACGCGCCGCTGCCCGGCGGGTCCAGCTCGACCAGGACACTGCCGCCCGGTTGCAGCAACTCCCGGCACCGCCGCAGCAGCGTCACCGGGTCGCCGCCGATGCCGATGTTGCCGTCCAGCAGCACCGCGTGCCGCCACCGGCCCTCCGCCGGCAACGGATCGAACAGGTCGGCCTGCACGGCGACCGCACCGCGCGCCCGGGTCAGCGCCACCGCCCGGGGCGAGACGTCCACGCCGAGGGCGGTGAGCCCGGCCCGGGTGAGCTCCTGGGTGAGCCGGCCCGGCCCGCAGCCCAGGTCCAGCGTCGGCCCGGCGCAGCGGGCGACCACCGCGGCCGTCGCCGCCTCGGCCGGCCCGTGCCACCGCTCCACCGGCAGCCGGCTGCGCGTCCCGTCGGCGTGCACGAGCCAGTGCGGGTCGGCCGCCCGCCGCCGCAGCGCGGCGCCGAAACCGTCGACGATCACCGGCGGCCCCCGACGACCAGGGTGTGTCGCAGCGCGGTGACCTCCCGGGCGAACCGGCCGTCGGGAGCCAGGTCGGCGACCGCGAGGGCGTCGGCCCAGTTGTCCACGTCCCGCAGCACCGGCAGCGCCCCGGTCCGCAGGCCCCGCCCGGCCAGCGCCGCCTCCGTGAGCCGACCGGTGGCCGGGGTGGACATCGGCACCCCCCGCAGCACCGCCGCGTGCCGGGGATCCCGCAGGCCCAGCGCCCACCAGCCACCGTCGGCGGCCGGGCCCAGCACCGCGTCGGTTCCGGTCGCGGCCAACCGGCGTACGGCCGCGGCCAGCCGCGCCGCGGTCAGCTGCGGGGTGTCCATGCCGATCTGCAGCACCGGCTCGCCCGGGTACGCCGCCGCCACGGCGGCGTGGGCGTTCGCGAGCCGGGCGGCGAGGCCGTCGCCCCGCTGCGGCAGGACCGGCCAGCCGGCGACCGTGGCGGCGAGCCGCGCGCCGTCCACCGCGTCGGCGAACCGGCCGGCCAGCGCCAGCGCCGGCGTGACGTTCGGGGTGGCGGCGACCGCGTCCAGGGTGTCGCGTAGCGCGGCGGCGGCGATCCGGGCCGCCTGCGCCGCGGTGGCCGGCGGGCAGAGCCGGGTCTTCACCGCCCCCGCCACGGGCGCCTTGGCCATCACCAGCAGGACGGTCATCGTCGACCCTCCACCTGGCGCAGCACGGCGACGAAGTCGCGGGTGGCCCGCAGGGTGCCGCGTACCGAGCCGGAGACCTTGGAGCGGGTGCCGGCGGCGCGCGGGGCGTATGCGACGTCCCGCTCGTGGATTCGCCAGCCGGCCGCGGCGGCCCGGATCATCAGTTCGAGGGGGTAGCCGAAGGCCCGGTCGGTGATCCCGAGGGCGAGCAGCGCGTCGCGGCGGGCCACCCGGATCGGGCTGAGGTCGCGCAGCGGCACCCCCCGCTGCCGCAGCAGCGCGGCGACCAGCGCGGTGCCGGCCCGGGCGTGCCACGGCCAGACCCCGGCGCGCACCGGCCGGCGCCGGCCCACCGACAGGTCGGCCGTCCCGGCCGCCACCGGGGCGACCAGGGCGGGCAGCTCACCGGGATCGAACGAGCCGTCGGCGTCGAGGACGCAGACCAGCTCCGTCTCGGCGTGCTCGATCCCGGTGTGCACGGCCGCCCCGTAGCCCCGGCGGGGCTCGCGCACCACCCGGGCGCCGTGCCGGGCGGCCACCTCCGGCGAGCCGTCCCGGGAGCCGTTGTCCACCACGATGGCCCGGTAGCCGGGCGGCAGCGCGGTCAGCACACCTGGCAGCGCGGCGGCCTCGTCCAGGCACGGCAGCACCACGTCGATCTGTGTCGGCATGCCGCCGACGCTAGGCCGGCTCGCGCCCGCGCAGGCCTCGATCGTGCTTACGAGACCCTTACCGAGCAGGGATTTCTTACCGTCCGGTGACGGGACGCCGGTTCGGCGGGCGCGGCGCCCGGGCACGCCGTACCGTCCGGTCGTCATGAGACCCGCACCCACCCTGACCCGGGCCGCCGCCGCGGGCCGCCCCGCGTCCCGGGACCGGGGCGACCTGCTCGTGCTGGCCGTCGAGGCTGCGTTGCTCGCCGCCGCGGTCGTGGTCGGGCTGGTGCTGAACCGGCGCGGCGTGGGCCTGCACGCGGACGCCGCCCCGCTCTACGCCACCTGGCGGCCGCACATCGGCTGGGGCACCCCGCTGGCGGTGCTGGTCGCCGCCGCCGTGCTCGGGCCGGGCCTGCGCTGGGGGCGTAGCGCCCGGTGGGGGGCGCTGCTGGCCGCCGGCTGGCTGGCGGCGGTCGCCTGGACGCTGGCCCTGGCCCTGGTGGACGGCTGGTCGGCCGGGCTGACCCGGCGGCTCACCCCGCAGGCGGAGTACCTGCACGAGGTGCCCGGGGTGGCCGACATCCCCCGGATGCTGGCCGGTTTCACCGACCGGATCCTCGACTTCCAACCCGACTCCTGGTCCACCCACACGGCCGGCCACCCGCCGGGCGCGCTGCTGGTCTTCGTCTGGCTGGACCGGGTCGGCCTGGGCGGCGGCACCGCCGCGGCACTGTGCTGCGTGCTGGTCGGGGCGACCACCGTGGTGTCGGTCCCGGCCACCCTGCGGGCGCTGGGGGCCGCCGACGCGGCGCGGACGGTGCTGCCGTTCCTGGTGCTGCTGCCGGGCGCGGTCTGGCTGGGCGCCTCGGGCGACGCGGTCTTCACCGGCGTGGTCGCCGCCGGACTCGCCCTGCTGGCGATCCGCGGGCCGGTCGCCGCGCTGGCCGGCGGGCTGCTGCTCGGCTTCGCGCTGCACCTGTCGTACGGGTTCGTGCTGGTCGGCGCGCTGGCGCTGGCCGTGGTGGCGTTGCGCCGGGGCGGCCGCCTCGCCGCGCTGCTCGCCGGGACGGCCGGCGTCGCCGTGGTGACCGCGCTCTTCGTGCTGGCGGGCTTCCGCTGGTGGGAGGGGTACGCGCGGGTCGTCGAGCGCTACTACCAGGGCTGGGCGGGCGACCGCCCGTACGGCTACTGGGTCTGGGCCAACCTGGCGGCGCTGCTGCTCTCCGCCGGGCCGGTGCTCGGGCCGGCGCTGCGCCGCACCGTGCTCGCGGCCCAGGCCACCTGGCGGTCGAGCGGTGCCGCCGCCGGGTCCGGGGTCGGCGAGGGCCGGCCCGGGCACCACACGGCCGGCCGTGTGGGCACGCTCGCAGGCGGGTCCGTGGCGCGGCTGACCGCGCGCGGACGGGGGCCGGTCGCGCGGGTGGTGGCGCTCGGGCCGACCGTGCTGCTGCCCGCCGCCGCCGCGCTGGTGGTGCTGGTTGCTGACCTGTCCGGGATGAGCAAGGCCGAGGTGGAACGGATCTGGCTGCCGTTCGTCGTCTGGCTGCTGGTGGCCACCGCACACCTGCCGGCGCCGGCCCGCCGCTGGTGGCTGACCGCGCAGGCCCTGACCGCCCTCGCCGTCAACCACCTGCTCTTCACCGTCTCCTGAATGCCCGCAACGGTCCCGGCGTGCGCGGACCGTGCGGGGCTTAAGATCCGGGCAACTTCGGGGAAGTTGCTGCCTCAGCGTGCCGGGAGACAGCAGTTTCGGGGAAGTTGCCGCGAGCGTGGGCGAGTCTTTTGGGGGTCGGGTGGGGAAGCGGGTCGGTGTCGGCCTCGTGGTGGCGGCGTTGGGGCTGTGCGTCGGCGGCTGTGGCGACCTGGGCGACGCCATCTCGGGTGACCGCTCCGCCCGTGACTGCCACCCGGACCCGAAGACGGTCGCCGCGCTGCGTCAGGAGCCGGTGCTGACGCGGACGCCACCCGGTGCCACCCTCGGGGCGGTCTCCGAGACCGTCAGCTGTGGTTGGGAGAGTTCCGGGCCACCCCGGCTCGGAATGCTCGAGCGCGAGGTCACCGGGGCCGGGGCCGCTGACGAGGTGACGCGATTCTACGCAGACCTCGCCCGCCCCAGCGGCTGGACGGCATTCGACCACGACACCCATGCCTTCGACGCCCAGAAGGCGGACGGGACCCACTGCACGTGGGGTCTCCGGGTGCTCAGCACCGCCGGGGGGACCTACCTCGTGCAGATCACCTACACGCCGAGAGATGTCCGGCCCAGCTGCATCTGACTCCCGCCGGCCCCGGGCGTGCCGGCCACGGTCAACCGACCAGGGCGGCGGGCTCGCGCAGCGGGTCGGAGGCGAAGGCGGTGATGCCGTCGGCGAAGCGGACCCGGGCGGTGTAGCCGAGCAGTTCCCGGGCCCGGGCCGGATCGGCCACCACGTGCCGGACGTCGGCCGCCCGCTCGCCACCGACCACCTCCGGCTCCGGCCCGCCCATCGCCCGGGCCAGCTCGGTCGCCAGGTCGCCGACCGTGTGCGGCTCGCCGGAGCAGACGTTCACCGGGACCAGGCCGTCCGGGGTGGGCGCGGTGAGCGCCAGCAGGTTCGCCCGGGCCACGTCGGTGACGTGCACGAAGTCGCGGCGCTGCCGGCCGTCCTCGTACACCCGGGGTGGCCGGCCGCCGGCGAGCGCCGACCGGAACAGCGAGGCGACGCCGGCGTACGGGGTGTCGCGGGGCATCCGGGGCCCGTAGACGTTGTGGTAGCGCAGCGCCCACACCCCGCCCCCGGTCTGCCGGGCCCAGGCCGCAGCGTAGTGCTCCTGGGCGAGCTTGCTGGCCGCGTACGTGCTGCGCGGCTCCAGCGGGGCGTCCTCGGGGACCAGCGCGGGCTCCAGGGTGTCGCCGCAGTCCGGGCAGGTCGGGTCGTACCGGCCGGCGGCGAGGTCGGCGGGGCGGCGCGGAGCGGGTCGGACCACGCCGTGTCGGGCGCAGGTGTAGCGGCCCTCGCCGTAGACGACCATGGAGCTGGCCAGCACCAGCCGGAACACCCGGGCCCGGTGCATCGCGGCGAGCAGCACCGCCGTGCCGTGGTCGTTGTGGCCGGCGTAGTCGGGGGCGTCGGACGGGTCCAGCCCGTGTCCCACCATCGCGGCCTGGTGGCAGACCGCGTCCACCCCGGGCAGCAGGCGGTCCAGCAGCCCGGCGTCCCGTACGTCGCCGACCACCGGGTCGTGCCGCCGGGACCACTGCGGCAGCGTGCCGCCGTGCGCCTGCGGCAGCAGCGCGTCCAGGCAGACCGCCTCGTGTCCCTCGGCGACCAGCAGGTCGGCGACCTGAGATCCGATGAATCCGGCGGCGCCGGTGACCAGTACCCGCATGTCTGCCCACGCTAGGGCACCGCAGCGGTCCGGCCGGCCGGTTCGTGGTCGACGTCAGCACTCCGTAAGGGACGGCGGTAAGGCTTCGGTAATGCGGCAAAGCGGACCGCCCGGCGGCGCGGGCGTCTAGCGTCTGGCTGGACACCTCAGGAGGAGAAGCGTGCCCACCAGCCCAGCGTCACCGGACGGCCGGCCGTCCGCCGTCCCGGCCCGGCTGTGGCGCGGGCTCGACCGGCACCGGCCACCGGGCGCCGACGCGGTCGCCCGCGCCTGGCGCAGCCCGGTCCGCGGGCCCTGGCTGACCTCGGTGCTCGGCGCGGTGCTGCTGGCCACCCTGCCCCTGGTGATCGTCACCGGGCTGCTCGACTGGATCGCCTACGGCCCGCGACTGGGCCAGGCGTTGCCCCGCGACGTGGGCTGGCTGCACCCGCCGGCCTTCGCCTGGCCGACCCGACCCGCCTGGCTGTTCCGGGTCACCCAGGGGCTGCACGTGACGCTGGGGATCGTGCTGGTGCCGGTGGTCCTCGGCAAGCTCTGGTCGGTGGTGCCCAAGCTCTTCGAATGGCCGCCGGCCCGCTCGGTCGCCCAGGTTCTGGAGCGGCTGTCGCTGCTGCTGCTGGTCGGTGGGATCCTGTTCCAGATCGCCACCGGCCTGCTCAACATCCAGTACGCGTACCTGTTCGGCTTCGACTTCTACACCGCGCACTGGTTCGGCGCCTGGATCTTCACCGTCGCCCTGGTCACCCATGTGGCGATCAAACTGCCCCGGCTGGTCACCGCGCTGCGCGGGCCGGGCTTCGAACGTACGCCGCTGGCGGAGACCCGGCCGGAGCCGGCGGACCCGGACGGCCTGGTGGCCCGGCGGCCGGGATCGCCGACGGTGAGCCGGCGCGGCGTGCTGGCCCTGGTCGGCGGCGGGGCGCTGCTGCTGGCGGCGCTGACCGTCGGGCAGAGCGTCGACGCGCTGCGGCGCACCGCGCTGCTGCTGCCGCGCGGCCGGCGGATCGACGACGGCCCGAACGGCTTCCCGGTCAACCGCAGCGTCGCCGCGGCCGGGGTCACGCCGGAGCAGACCGGGCCGAACTGGCGGCTGACCCTGCGCGGCGCGGACCGCACGGTCACGCTGGACCGGGCCCGGCTGCTGGCCATGACCCAGCACACCGCCACCCTGCCGATCGCCTGTGTGGAGGGCTGGTCCACCGCGCAGACCTGGACCGGGGTCCGGCTGCGTGACCTCGCCGCCCTGGTCGGCCCCGGGGGACCGGCCGGGGCGCGGGTCCGGTCGCTGGAACGCGGCGGCCTGTTCCGCCAGGCGACCCTGCAGGGCAACCAGGTGGCCGACCCGGACGCGCTGCTCGCCCTGCGGGTCAACGGCGTCGACCTCAGCCCGGACCACGGCTACCCGGCGCGGATCATCGTCCCCGCGCTGCCCGGGGTGCACTGCACCAAGTGGGTGGAGGAGATCACGTTCGATGGCTGAGTTCCGGCGGGCGTACGGCGCGGCGCTCTGGCACCTGCTGCTCCTGCTCGGCTGCTTCGCGGTCACCGGGTGGATCGCGCTGCGGCTGGCCGGCGAGCCGACGGCCGGGCGGATGCTGCTGTGGTTCGTGGGCGCGGCGATCGCGCACGACCTGGTCCTCTTCCCGGCGTACGCGGCGGTCGACCGGGTGCTGCGCGCCGGGTGGGGCCGGGGCGGCCGCCCGTCGGTGCTGAACCACGTCCGGGTGCCGGCGCTCGGCGCGGGGCTGCTCCTGCTGGTCTACCTGCCCGGGATCCTCGGGCTCGGTGACGGCACGTACGCCTCGGCGACCGGCATGGCCCCCCGGGCGCGGTTCGGCCAGTGGCTGGCGGTCGGCGCCGTGCTCTTCGCCGCCAGCGCGCTGCTGTACGCCGTCCGTCGGCTGTCCCGCCGGGCCCGCTGACCGCCGAGGGTCAGGGCGCGATGCGCAGCCGGCGGATCTGGCTCTCGTCGTAGTCCTCGAACCGGAATTTCAGCCCGGCGAAGGGGCTGCCGGGGAAGTCGCCGCTGATGGTGGCGGTCACCACCGTGCCCGCCGGGGTGTCCTCGACATCGGTGATCTCGTACGAGACCATCGGCGTCTCCCGGCGCCACTCGCGGATCTCCGCGATGCCCCGATGGGTCCTCCCCTCGTCCTCCACCACGGCGTCGTCGGTGAAGAGGGCGAAGTAGGGGCCCTTGTCCGACTGTTCGGCCAGCTCGAAGTAGCGGCGGATGATTTCCGGTGCGGTCTTCACGGGTTCTCCTTGCCGATCAGGTGGGTCAAACGGTGGGGAGGGTGCCGCCGTCGATGACGTGTTCGGCGCCGACGATCGCCGAGGCGCGGTCCGAGACGAGGAAGGCGACCAGGTCGGCCACCTCCTGCGGGTAGGCGGGACGGCCCAGCGGGATGCCGCCGAGGCTGTCCATCAGCTGGCCGAGGGCGGCCTCGCGGTCGGTGCCCGACGCGGCGGCGAGCCGGTCGATCAGCGCGTCGGCCGCCGAGGTCTGGATGAACCCGGGCGCCACGCTGTTGACCCGGATGCCGTGCGGGGCGAGCTCGTTGGCGAGCCCCTTGCTGTAGGTGGTCAGCGCGGACTTCGCCGCGGCGTACGCCAGGGTCGCCTCGTACAGCGGCTTGCGCCGCTGGATCGAGGAGACGTGCACGATCGCGCCGCGCCCCGACGCGATCATGGCGGGGACGAGCCGGCGGTCCAGCCGGACCGCCCCGAGCAGGTTGCGGTTGAGCTCCTCGAGCCAGGTCGCCTCGTCCAGGGCGGCGAAGCCGCCGCCCGGGGCGTGCGAGCCGCCCACCACGTGCACCAGGATGTCCAGGGCGCCGGCCGCCGACAGCCGGTCGGCGACCGTGTCCGCGCCATCGACCGTGGCGGTGTCGGCGGCGATGAACCGGTCGGGGTACGGGTGGTCGGGCGGCTGGTTGCGGGCGGTCACCCAGACGGTCGCCCCCGCCTCGCGCAGCCGGTCGACGATCGCCGCCCCGGCGCCCTTCGTACCGCCGGTGACCAGGGCCTGTCGGCCGGCCAGCGAGTCCCGGTCGGGCAAGCTCGGCGCCATCACACGTCCTCTCCTCGGGCAGCACGGGACGGACGCCCGCCGGCGTCGTATCCTGTAACTGCTGAACTAGAAGTGAGTCACTTCGACCTTAGCACCTACTCGGCGAGGAGCACGCATGGCAGGGAAGATCCGCCTCGAGGACCGCGAGTGCCCGCTCTCGGCGACGCTCGGCGTGGTGGGCGAGTGGTGGACCCTCCTGATCCTGCACGACGCCTTCGACGGATACACCCGGTTCGATCAGTTTCAGGAGAACCTGCGGATCTCCTCCAGCATGCTGACCAGCCGGCTGCGGACCCTCACCGCCAACGGGCTGCTGGAGCGTCGCCGCTACCAGACGCACCCCGACCGGTACGAGTACGTCCTCACCGAGCTGGGCCGCAGCCTGCGCCCGGTGATCGTCGCGCTCGCCGCCTGGGGCAACTCCCGACTCGCGCCCGAGCGGCGCAGCATGATCCTGGTCGACCGGGAAACCGGCGCCGAGGTCGAGCCGGTCGTGGTGGACCGGACCACCGGTCGCCCGCTGGACCCGGAACACTTCGTCTTCGCCGCCGGCCCCGCGGCGAGCGAGGTGATGCGCGCCCGGTATGCCGACGTCGTGCCGGAGCGGCCCGAGGGGTGACCCCGCTCAGCCCAGGGCGCAGCTCCCCGTGATCGTCGCGGCGCCACCGACCTGGACCAGCGGGCCGGCGGGGCCGGGCCGGGTGGTGGCGAGGACGGTCGAGGGTTCGCCGAGCGCGTCACCCATGTCGACCGCCAGCGCGGACCCGCCCCGCTCCGCCAGGTGCGCGGCCAGGCAGGCGGTGCTGTTGGCGTTGGCGATGTCCTCCGGGACCCCGATCGACGGTGCGAACATCCGGGCCGCCGCCCGTCCGTCCGGGCCCGGCGGGCAGTGGACGTAGCAGCCCAGCAGACCCGACCGGTCGCAGGCCTCGCGCAGGCGGGCCAGGTCGGGGACCAGTGCCGCCAGGACCGCGCGGTCCGGAACCTGCACCAGCAGCCGCGACCGGCCCACCGACGCGACCCGGCAGGGCGCCTCAGGACCGAGGCCCAGGGCGGACAGGACCGGCGCGCGCTCCGCCGCGGCGGGGACGCGCAGCGCGACCGGTCCGGGATCGAAGACGGCCTCGTACCGGCCGCCGCCGCCGGTGGCCCGGCCGGGAAAGACCCGGCCGCCGGACCGCAGCACCGTCTCGTACTCCCCGATGCCGGCGCGTTCGGCGAGGACCGCCAGCGCGGCCACCGTGCCGTGCCCGCAGGCCGGCAGCTCCCCGGCGGCGGTGAAGAACCGCAGCGACACGCCTCCGGGCCCGTCGGTGGAGAGGAACACCGCGTGCGACGTGCCCGCCGCCACCGGCACGGCCCGCCGCTCGGTGTCGGTCAGCGACGTGTCGTCGAGCACGGCGGTCGGACTGCCGCCCCGCCCGGCCCGCTGGCAGGCGTGTACGACCGTGACGCGGCGGGTCACGGGCCCACCAGCAGGGCGGCGACCGTGGCCGTGGTGGCCAGGGCGGCCAGCGCGGCGCTGGTGGCGACGAACCGGCCCAGCGGCACGGCCACGCCGGCGGCCCGGCAACGCTCGTACCAGATCAGGGTGGCCAGCGACGCCCACGGCGTGGCGAGCGGGCCGACGTTCGTGCCCACCAGCAGGGCCAGCAGTTGGGTGTGGTGGTCGGCGGCGATGACCGCCTCGCCGGCGACGTACGCGGGCAGGTTGTTGACCACGTTGGCGAAGAGGGCGCCGACGGCGCCGGCCCGCAGCGCGCCCTCCGCGCCCGGGTCGCCGCCGATCAGCGTGCCCATCACGGTGTCCAGGCCGTGCCGGCCGATGGTCTGCACCACCAGGAACAGGCCGGTCACGAAGACCAGCAGCCGCCACGGGATCAAGGCGAGCTTCAGGCTGCCCCGGGCCCGGACGGCGAAGCCGGTGACCAGGATCGCGGCAGCCACCCCGGAGGCGACTCCGATCTCGACACCAACCAGGATGCCGGCCACGAAGAGCAGGCACGCGGCGAACGCGGTGCGGTAGAGCACCGGGTCCGGCGGCACGTGCGGCGGTGGCGGGACGAACGGGTCGGCGCCGGCCCGCGCCGGCCGCCAGTACCACCACCAGAGCAGCAGCATGGTGATCACGATGGCGATCAGTTGCGGCCACCACATCCGGGCCGCCCACGGCACCGGGTCGAGGCCGATCCGGTCGCTGGCCAGGATGTTGGTCAGGTTGGACACCGGCAGCAGCAGGCTGGCCGTGTTGGCCAGCCACACCGTGGTCATCGCCAGCGGCGTCGGCGGCACCCCGAGCTTGCGGGCCAGCGCGATCATCACCGGGGTGAGCAGCACGGCCGTGGTGTCCAGGTTGAGCGCGATGGTGGTGACCGAGGCGAACCCGACGCAGAGCCAGAACAGCGCCCGGAAGCTGCCCCGCGCGGTGATCGCCACCCGGGCGGCGAGGGCGTCGAAGACCCCGGCCACCGCCGTCAGCTCGGCCAGCACCACCACCGTGCCGAGGAAGATCAAGATGGGCACGATCCGGCGCACGGTGGCTTCGGCGTCGGCGCGGGGGAGCAGTCCGGTGAGGACACAGGCCAGCCCGACCACCGCCAGCCCGATTGCGACCCAGTCGAGCACGTGCAGCCGGCCCCAGCGGGATCGGTCCGGCGCGGCGGACGGCGGCTCGCCGACGGTCTCCACGAGGGATGATCCTCGCACACCGCCGACCGGGCGGACGCGCCCGACGCGGCTGCCGAGGGTGTCCACGGATTGACGGTCAGTGGCCATAATGATCGGGTGGCTGTAGGCGCGCACCCCACCCGGTCCGACCGCCCCATCGACTTCTTCATCAGCTACTCGCCGGCCGACGAGCGCTGGGCGACCTGGCTGGCGTGGGAGTTCGAGGCCGCCGGTTACCGCACCCTGCTGCAGGCCTGGGACTTCGTGGCCGGCACCAACTTCATCGACTTCATGGACCGGGGCGTCCGGGAGGCGGCCGTCGTGGTGGCCGTCCTCTCCGAGCGCTACCTGCACTCCACGTACGGGAAGCTGGAGTGGCAGGCCGCGCTGCGCGCCGACCCGGACGGCACCGGCAACAAGCTGGTCACCGTGCGGGTGGAGGACTGCCCGATCGACGGCCTGCTGGCCACCATCACCTACGTCGACCTGGTCGGGGTCACCGACCCGGCGCAGGCGCGGGGCCGGGTGCTCGACCGGATCCGGGAGGCGCTCGACGGCCGGGCCAAACCCGTCCTGCAACCCGCCTTCCCGCACCACCCCGCCGACCCGGCCGGGGTGCTCGCCACCCCGGCCGCCGGCCCGCCCGCGCAGCGCCGCGCCCGGCGTACGCCGATCAACCCACCGCCGTTCCCACCCGCCGTGACCGCCGCGCCGGTGGCGCGCGGCGCGCTCACCGTGCTCCAGGTGGGCGGGCCGCGCTTCGGCCGGGGCGTCATCGAACCGGGCGCCCCGGTCACCCCCGGTGAGTTGCAGGAACACCTGATGGGTGACCTCACCCTGCTGATGAACGACGGGGTGCCCCGACCCGACCTGCTGGTGGTGTCCGGCAACCTGACCGAGTCGGGCAGTGCCCGGGAGTTCTCCGACGCGCTGACCTTCCTCACCGGGCTGCGGGTGCTGCTCGGGCTGGAGCCGCACCGGCTCGTGGTGGTGCCCGGGCCGCGGGACGTCACCATGGCCGCCAGCCGGGCGTACTTCGCCACCTGTGAGGCCGACGACGTCGACCCGCAGCCGCCGTACTGGCCGAAGTGGCGGCACTACGCGCGCCTCTTCGACGAGCTGTACCAGGGCCTCGAGGACCGGATCTTCGACAGCGAGCAGCCGTGGACCCTGTTCCCGGTGCCCGACCTGCGGGTGGTGGTGGCCGGGCTGAACTCCACCGTCGCCATCACCCACCGGGAGGAGGACCGGTACGGCTTCCTCGGCGAGGCCCAGTCCACCTGGTTCGCCCAACGGCTGCGCCACTACCAGCAGTCCGGCTGGCTGCGGCTGGGCGCGATGGCGCACGCCCCGGGCACCCGCCACCCGTACGCCGAGGAGGTGGCCGTCCCGGACGGGGTGACGCTGCGCGACCGCGGTTCGTTCCACCGGCTGGTCGGGCCGATGCTCAACCTGCTCCTCTCCGACGCCGCGCCCGGCGCGCGGGCCGACCTCGGGATGCCGCTGGCCACCACCTCGCGGGACGGCCGGGCACAGGTGCTCCGGCTGGCCGCCGACGGGTTGACCCGCTGGGTGCTCGGCCGCGACGACCGGCACGACGTGGGGGAGCCGACGGCGGTGGGCTGGCCCCAGGCCGAGGCGACCTTCGGGGCGGCCGGGCCGGCGCAGGTGCCCGACCCGCGGCTGCCCACCCCGGTGGAGGGACCGACCCAGGGCACGCCCGCCGCCGGGCCGACCACCGCGCCGGCCCTGGTCCCGTCGGCTCCGGTGGACCGGCTGCTCGACCGCCTCGCCGAGGTCTGCGAGGCCCGCCACGACCGGGTGCTGGTCCGCCGGGTGCCGGCCGAGCCGCCGCACCTGTTCGTGACGTACCGGGCCGACGGCGTGGTCCGGCAGCAGCGGGTCGGCGGCCACGTGGGCACCCCCACCGCCGCCGACATCGACCACTTCGCCCGCCGGGTGCACGCCACCGACCCCGACATCCCGTCCGAGCTGGTCTACGACGGCGACCGGGCGCCGCGCGGGCTGGCCGAGGAGGCGCAGCGGCGCGGCGTCCGGGTGCTGCACCTGACCGAGTTCCAGGGCCTGCTCGACCTGCGGGAGTACGTGGCCGCGCAGACCGCCCGGCTACAGGCCGACCGGCTCTACCCGCCCGGCCAGTACGTCCCGCAGCGCTACCGCCACCTGGTCGGCGCCGACCAGCGGGTCCGCGAGGACGTGGTGGACGAGCTGCTCGAACTGATCTCCGCGCCGGACGGCCGGTTCGTGCTGGTGCTCGGCGACTTCGGCCGGGGCAAGACGTTCGCGCTGCGCGAGGTGGCCCGCCGGCTGCCCACTGCCGCCCCCGACCTGATCCCGATCCTGGTGGAGCTGCGCGCGCTGGACAAGGCGCACTCGGTCGACGGCCTGGTCGCCGCGCACCTGGCCAACCACGGCGAGCAGGTGATCGACCTCAAGGCGTTCCGCTACATGCTCCGCCAGGGGCGGATCGTGTTGCTCTTCGACGGCTTCGACGAGCTGGTGGCCCGGGTGACGTACGACCGGGCGGCCGACCACCTGGAGACGCTGCTGCAGGCGGCCGAGGGCAACGCGAAGATCGTGGTGAGCAGCCGTACCCAGCACTTCAAGACCAACTCGCAGGTGCTGACCGCGCTCGGCGAGCGGGTGGGCCTGCTCCCGCACCGCCGGGTGCTGGCCGTCGAGGACTTCACCCCCGGCCAGATCGAGGCCTTCCTGCGCCACCGGTACGGCGGTGACGAGCGGGCCGCTCGGGACCGGATGGACCTGCTCGCCGGGGTGAAGGACCTGCTCGGCCTCTCCCGCAACCCGCGGATGCTCGGCTTCATCGCCAACCTCGACGAGGGGCGGCTGGCCGCCGTGGCCGGGGCTGGCGGCACGTTCAGCGCGGCCGCGCTCTACCGGGAGATCCTGGAGTCCTGGTTGGACTTCGAGGAGCGCCGGACCCAGGGGATCCCGGGCGCGCCGGTGAGCCTGCGCCGTCCTGAGCTGTGGCACGCGGTGGGCCGGCTCGCCTTCCAGCTCTGGGAGAGCGGCGAGTCCTACCTTCGGCTGGCCGAGGTGACCGAGGCCACCGGCCAGCTCACCGGGCTGGCCGAGTCCCGGCTGTCCGGCCCGCAGGCCGCGCACGCGGTGGGCGCCGGCAGCCTGCTGGTCCGCACCGACGACGGGCTCTTCGGGTTCATCCACACCTCGGTGATGGAGTGGCTGGTCGCCGAGGGGATCGCCGAGCAGCTCAACCGGGGCGAGGAGCCGGCCGCGCTGGCCGTGCGCCCGCTCTCGGCGCTGACCGTCGAGTTCCTCGGCGACCTCGCCGACCCGGCCCGGTGCACCGCGTGGACCGCGCGCGTGCTCGGCGACGAGACGGCCGGGGAGACGGTCCGGGCCAACGCGCTGCGGCTGAGCGCCCGGCTGCGGCTGCCCGACCGGGCCGACCTGCGCGGCGCGGTGCTGCGCGGCGAGGACCTCTCCCACCGGGAGTTGGCCGGCGCCGACCTCACCGGGGCCGACCTGACCGACACCCGGCTGGTCTCCGCCAACCTGACCGAGTCCCGGCTGGAGCACGCCCGGCTGCGCGGCGCGCGGCTGGACCAGACCCGGCTCGCCGGGGCCGACCTGCGCGACGCCGAACTGGCCGGGGCCCGGCTGTTCCGGGCCGACCTGCGCGGCGCGCGGATCTCCGGCAGCAGCTGGCACCGGGCCGCGCTGATCGACGTGAGCGCCGACGCCGCGCTGCTGCGTGCGCCGGAGCTGCGCGGCGCGGTGATCGCCCCCGGCCGGCCGGTGGCGCCCGGCCTCGCCCCGCCGGCCGTGGGCGTCGCGTACGGCTTCGAGGTGGGCCGGCTGCCGGTGCCCGTCGCGTACAGCCCGGACGGGGCGGTGCTCGCGATCGGCAGCGACGACGGTGGCGTGCTGATCTGCGACACGGCCACCGGGCTGCCGGTGCGGACCCTCCAGGGCCATCGCGGACGGGTGTACGCGGTGCGCTTCGACGCCGCCTCGCACCAGCTCGTCACCGGCGCGGCCGACCTCACCGTCCGGCTCTGGGACGCCGACCACGGCGACGTGCGGCACGTCATCGAGGACGTCTTCGCCGGCTGGGTGTGGCCGCTGCTCACCGACGGCGCGCGGGGCCGGCTGGTGGTGGGCGACGCGGCCGGCGTGGTCCGGCTCTACGACACCCGCACCGCCCGCCTGCGGCACGAGTGGCCCGGCCACGCCGCGCCGATCTGGGGCACCTCGTTCAGCCCCGACGGCCGCCGGATCGTGGTGGTGGACAGCGCCGGCGTGGTCCGCGGCTGGGACGTCGCCTCCGGCAAGCCCGCCTTCGAGGTCCGCGAGCCGGAGGTGGTCTATCGGGTGGTGCACACCCCCGACGGCCGAGCCTTCGTCGCGGTCGGCCAGCACGGTCGGGTGTGGATCCGCCGGGCCGTCGACGGCGAGCTGCTGCGCCAGCCGCGCGGCCACGAGGCCGACGTGTACGCCCTGGACGTGCACCCCGACGGCGGGTTGATGGCCACCGGCGACACCCACGGCGCGCTGCGGTTGTGGGAGGTGGAGTCCGGGCGGCCGGTACGGGTGCTCGGCCGGCAGCGCGGCGCGATCTACAGTGTCCGGTTCAACGCCGACGGTACGCTGCTCGCCACCGCCGCCAGCGACGGCGCCATCCAGCTATGGGAGACGGCCGACGGTCAGCTCCGGCACGAGCTGACCCGGCACCGCGGCTCGGTCTGGCCGGTGGCCTGGCGACCCGACCAGGCCCAGGTGGCGACCAGCAGCAACGACGGCACCACCCGGATGTGGGACGTGCGCAGCGGGCAGCTCCAGCACACCCTGCGCGGGCACGGCCGGAGGGTCACCGCGCTGTCCTTCCGGGACGACGGCGAGGTCCTCGCCGCCTGCGGCAACGACGGCGTGGCCCGGCTGTGGGAACCGCGTACCGGCCGGCTGGTCCGGCAGCTCGCCAGCCCAGCTGACCGGTTGCTGTCGGTGGTCTTCTGTCCGGGCGAGTCGCTGGTCGCCGCGCCCAGCGGCGACGGCGGGGTGCACCTGTGGAACACCGACACCGGCGCCGACGAGCGGGAGCTCAACGTGGACACCGACCACGTCTGGGCGGCCGCGTTCAGCCCGGACGGGGACGCCCTGGCCACCGCGAACGACGACGACACGGTCCGGCTCTGGTACCGGCGGACCGGACGGCACTTCGCCACCCTCACCCCGCACCGGGGGCGGGTCCGGGCGGTGGCGTTCAGCCCGGACGGCGAGACCATCGCCACCGGCTGCGACGACCAGCTCGTCCGGCTCTGGGACGCCGCCACCGCCACCTGCCGGCTCACCCTCGAACAGCACACCGACCGGGTGTACGCGGTCAGCTTCAACGCGGAGGGCACGCTGCTCGCCAGCGCCAGCAACGACGGCACCGCGGTGGTGTGGGACGCGCTCACCGGCGAGCGGCGCACCGTGCTCACCGAGCACACCGGCCGGCTCTGGTCCTGCGCGTTCAGCCCCAATGGGGCGCTGCTGGCCACCGCCGGGGACGACCTGATCATCCGGCTGTGGGACCCGGGCACCGGCCGGCTGCACGGCACCCTGGCCGCGCACACCCGGCGGGTCTGGTCGGTGGCGTTCAGCCCGGACAGCAGCCTGCTGGCCAGTGCCGGCGACGACGGCACGGTCCGGCTGTGGGACGTCGTCGACCCGGAGCACGCCCAGCTGCGCGCCACGCTGATCGGCCTGCCGGACGGCTGGGCCGCGGTCAGCCCGGACGGCCGGTACAAGCTGGACGGTGACCCGGGCGGCCAGTTCTGGCACGTGATCGGCACCTGCCGGTTCGAGGTGGGGGAGCTGGATCCCTACCTGACCCAGGTGCGGCGGCTGGCGGTGGACGCTCCGTTCTGACCCCGCCTCGGCGGCCCACGGGTGACCGAAACACCATGACCGATCCGGACCATACGGGTGCGGCCGGCGTACGGCTGGTTGATCCCGGCGGGTGCCGCGCAACTGTCCGAAAGCGTCGGCCGTCCGTCATGGACGGCCGGGTTTTCCCGTCCGGTGCGGTCGACCGGTCGAGCTGAGCGCCCAGTCGGCACGGCACCCTCGGCGAAGTGACGTCGACCGATCGGCCTGACACCCTGTCACCATCTCGACACAGAAGTTGTGAGTCGCTTCCGCGATCGATGTGCTGGCGCCTGACCAGCGCCGTCGAGTGACGGCCATCGAGGAACGAGGTGGCTCATGGTGGCTCTACGGCGGCTGCTCGCCGCGCTCACCGCGATGGTGGTGACCGCCGCGCTCGCCCTGGTGTGGACCGCGGCGCCCGCCCACGCGGACGAGGCGTGGGAGACGGCGCTCAAGAACCTGATGTCGCGGACCGCCACCTGGGCGGAGGGTGGCCTGTCCCGGGTGGGCCTGCTCGGCCAGCCGCTGCCGCTGCTCGGGGTCAGCCCCGGTGCGCTGGTGGACACCGACAAGCTCGCCCGCAAGGCCTCCGACGCGTTGGCCGGCGGGCTCACCAAGGACGACGTCGACCTGGGCGGCGGCACCCGGCTGACCAGCACGGTCAGCACCAGCGGTGGGGACCACCTGCTCGACGTGCTGCTCACCACCAAGCGGCAGGTCACCGACAAGGACCTCGCCGTCGGCGGGGTGACCCTGGCCAAGGCGGTCGACGTCACCGGCTGGGCGACGCTGCACCTGAAGGCGCGGCACACCGCCGCTGGCGAGACGTACCTGGTCCGCGACGGGGACACCCCGCGCATCGACGTCGACGCGGCCGCCAGCCTCCGGTCCGACCTGGACCAGGCCACCGCCTCGGTCGGCATCCTCGGCGTCACGCTCACCGCCGGCAGCACGCTGACCGCCCGGACCCACGTGAAGGTCACCCTCACCGACCCGAACGGCGACGGCCGGCTCGCCTTCGACACCTCGGCCGGCGCCGGGACCGGTGAGCTGGGCGCGTCCGGGTCCCTCGCCGGGCTTGTCCAGGTCGCCCTGGACAACTCCGGTGGTGGGAAGGTCTCCGACACCGAGACCGAGCCCGGCCCCGGCTCCGTGCACGGCGTGGTCAAGCTCGGCGCGGCCACCTCCGGCGCCCCGTTCGACCTGCCCGCCGTCGCGGCGACCGTGAACGTCGACTGGAACGACATCTCCGTCGGTAGCCCGACCGTGACGACCACCGGGCTGGACGAGACGATCGCCAAGTTCCGCAACATGAGCCCGCTCGACCTCGCCGCCGGCCTGGCCCAGCTCGCCACCCTGCTCGGTGGGGTGCAGCAGAGCGGGCCGGCCGGCAACCTCAGCCTGCCGTTCCTGCGCGGCACCTTCGCCGACGCGGTGAAGGTCAACGAGAAGCTCACCGGCTTCCTCAAGAAGTACGTCCACCCGAAGCCGGACGACCCGGAGTTCAACCCGGCCACGGACGACCCGGCCAAGGCCGGCCAGCCGAAGTTCAGCTCCATCCAGGAACTGGTGAAGCTGCTCGCCGCCGAGGGCCTGCCGGTCGACAACCTCTCCTTCGCCGGCGAGAAGCTGGTCTTCCGGGTGAAGCTGGAGCGGGAGTCGACCGTCGCGGTGCCGCTGGACCCGGGCGCCGCCTCGGTCTCCGGCCGCGGCGCCACGTTCACCGCCAACGGCTTCAGCCTTCCCGCCGACGACCACCGGTTCACCCCGGGCGAACTGGTCGGCCAGCGGGTCGTCGCCGGCACCTCGGCCGGCACCATCGCCGCCAACACGGCCACCTCGGTCACCCTGGCGGAGAACTGGATCGGTGGCCAGCCGGCCGCGGACAGCGTCTGGGTGATCAGTGGCTCCAGCCCCAACATCGGCGCCGTCGAGCTGGCCGGAACGCTCACCAAGCCGGCCGGCGGGGACAAGAAGGTCGGCCTGCGGGCGGCCAACGCCCAGGCCAGCTTCGCCACGGTGAAGCCGAAGTACACCGCCGCCGTCACCCTCGTCCTCGACCTGCGCGACGACCTCGGCAGCCCGGCCGCCAACGCGGACCGGGTGCTGCTGCGCACCGACCCGGCGACGCCGCTGTTCGCCGCCGACTTCCCGATCGCCACCGGCGTCGACTTCTACGCCAACGCCGGCTTCCTCAAGGTCAAGCTGGGCGGCGACCTCGCCGTCGGGCCGGCCGCCGCCGGCCAGCGGATGCTCCAGGTCAGCTTCAGGCAGGCCCAGGACATCAGCCTCGGCGAGCTGTTCCGCCGGCTCCAGTCCGAGCCGGCCACCCTGCTCGCCGTCTCCTCGTCGGTGAAGACCACCGGCCGGGTCACGGTCAGCGTCCCGGGCGCCACCGGCGCCCTCGGCCAGGGCGTCGGCGTCGACGTGAGCTGGCAGGCCGGCCAGCAGCCGGTCGTCGACACCAGCAGCCTCGCCGGGCTCTTCGCCGTCGACTTCAACCCGGACGACCCGAAGGCCCTGTTCGCCGTCGTCGTCGAGGCGCTGCGGCTGGTCAACGCCGCGCTCGTCCAGCCGGACGGCGGCAGCGGCCCGCTGAACGCCGAGATCCCGCTGCTCGGCCGCTCGGCCCGGGAGCTGCTCGGCGCCGACGAGAGCGGCGTCGGCAAGGGCGTCACGTTCGTCGCCGACGGCGGGAACTTCCTGCTCAAGGACGGCAACCGCAGCGGCGACGCGGCGTTCGACGAGCGGCTGACCGGCCGGACCGTGGTGATCGGCAGCCAGGCGTACCGGGTGCTGGACCGGGTCGACGGCCAGACCCTGCGGGTCGCCGCGGCCGGCACGCCGAGGCCCGCGGACGGCACCGCGTACGCGCTGCGCCCCGAGCTGGCCGACGCGCTGGACAAGCTGCTCGCCTCGCCCCCGGACACTCTCCAGGACGCCCTCGACCTGCTCAACAACGCCATCGGCGCGGGCAGCGGGATCCAGTTCACGCTGGACGAGCGGGCCGGCGGGCCGTACCTGCGGATCGGGCTGGACTGGAAGCGCAACGTGCGCACCGCCGGGCCGCTCGCCTTCGCCTGGGACGGCGCCCGGGACCTGGTCAGCCTGGACAGCTCCGGCACCTTCGCCCTCGACGTCGACGCCCGGGCCCAGCTGGGCCTGCTGCTGCCGCTCAAGCTGAACGCGGCGCCGCTGCTGGACAAGACCTCGTCGGCGAAGGTCACCGTCAGCGGTGGGATCAACGACGCGGCCCTCGCCGCCCGGGTCGGCCCGCTGGCCCTGGACCTCGGCAAGGACCCCGACTTCGCCACGGTCAAGGCCAACCTCAGCGTCGGCCTCGGCGGGCTCGCCGCCGACGGGCCGGTGACCGACCTGCTCGGCCTCACGCCGACGTTCACCACCGCCGGCGTCGACTGCGGCGGCGGGGTCGGCGGGGCGAGCACCCCGATCTGCGCCCGCGCGCCGCTGTTCGTCAACAACTGCGAGCCGGCGGACGCCACCAACCTGCTCACCTTCACCATGGGCCTGGACCTCACGCCCACGGCCAACACCCCCGACCTCACCTCCTGCTTCGCCAACCTGTCGCTGAAGCTCACCGACTTCAACGTCGGCATCGACGGCTACCTGGCGAAGGTCGAGGAGGCGTTGCGGCTGGCCAGCTTCGACGGCAAGCTGCCCCTGGTCGGCGACGACCTCCAGCAGGGCCAGAAGTTCGTCGCCCAACTGCGTGAGCAGGTCAAGGCGGCGATCGGCCCGGTGCTGGCCAACGCCACGCTGGACAGCGCCGGCATGCAGTCCGCCCTCGACGCGGCCCTGCACGACCTCGACCCGGGCGTGAGCGCGGTGGTCGGCTGCCGCAGCGGGGTGGCCACGCCCTGCCAGCCGGAGGACTTCCAGTCCATCCGGATCAAGCTCACCAGCTCCCGCGGCGCGCCCTCGGCCGCCGACGGCTGCGAGGACGCCAGCGACACGGACAAGTGCCTCACCGCCAACGTCCCGCTCAACCTCGGCATCCCGGGCCTGTCCCTGAAGGCGAAGAAGGGCGCCACCGACGGCATCCAGGCCAAGCTCGGCTGGAAGCTGCACCTGGACCTGGTCCTCGACCGGGACGAGGGCTTCTACGTCCCCACCCACGACGGGGACACCGCGCCCGAGGTGCAGATCGGCGCGAACTTCGACACCACCGGCGACCTCGCCGCCCAACTCGCCTTCATCCAGGTGAAGGCGACCAAGCAGGCCACCGGGCCGCTGGTGAAGGCGTACTTCGGGATCGACCTGAAGGGCTCGGTGGGGGAGAAGAGCTGCTTCGACCCCACGGTCACCGACAACTGCACGGCGAAGCCGGCGGACAAGCTCACCCTCGCCGAATTCGCCGACCTGGGCTCGCTCATCGCCACCGACCTGAGCGCCGACGTGAACATCGACTGGCGGTTGGCGGCGGCGGTCGACACCGGCGACGACGTCTCCGCATTGCCCGGCATCAGCGCCCGCTTCACACTGAAGTGGGGCCTGAAGCACCAGCAGGGCGGACTCACCGCGACCGGCGGCAACGTCACCACACCGCTCCAGGTCACCTTCACCGAGATCGCGCTGGACGCCGGCTCCTTCTTCACCAAGATCCTCAAGCCGGTGGTGGAGAAGATCAAGGCCGTCACCGGCCCGCTCCAGCCAGTCATCGACACCCTGTACGCGCCGATCCCGGTGCTGTCGGACCTGTCGAAGGCCACCGGCGGCCCGGACATCACCCTGGTCTGGCTGGCCAAGACGTTCAGCACCCTCGCCGGCGGGCCGAAGCTCGACTTCGTCGACACCGTTCGCGAGGTGATCACCTTCGTGAATCGGATACCCACCAGCTGCGCCACCAACTGCTCGATCCCGCTCGGCGCGTTCCAGGTGAACGCGGCGAAGGCGCTGACCACGGAGGTCTCGCCGGCTTCGGCGGACAGCCTGATCGACCGCACCACCGGCTACCAGCCGGCGAAGGACACGGACGTCAAGGCGGCGGTGGACGGTGCCTCGCCCACCACCGGCGGGAAGCTGTTCACCCCGGACGACAAGGGCAAGACCAACGCCCAGAAGACCGGCTTCAGCTTCCCGGTCTTCGACAACCCGGGCTCGCTGTTCGGGCTGCTCATGGGGCAGGACGTCGAGCTGGTCAGCTTCGACTCCGGGCCGCTGTCGCTCGGCTTCAGCTGGCGGCAGTCGTTCGGCCCGGTCTACGCGCCGCCGCCGGTGCTGGTCACCCTCTCCGGCAGCGCCTCGGTGACCGCCCGGTTCATCGCCGGCCTGGACACCGCGGGCATCCGGCACGCCGTCGAGGCCGCGACCGACGGCACCGCCCTCGACGCGGTCGGCCTCCTGGACGGCCTCTACTTCAAGACCACCGACACCAGCGGCACGCCCGTCCCGGTGGTCACCCTGCGCGGCGAGATCGGCGCCGGGGCCGAGGTCAGCGTGCTCATCGTCAAGGCGGGCATCGAAGGGGGCATCCGGCTCACCGTCGGGTTCAGCTGGAACGATCCGAACAACGACGGCAAGTTCCGGACCAGCGAATTCCTCCAGGCGCTCCTGGTCAACCCGATCTGCCTCTTCACCACCAGCGGCCAGCTGTCGGTCTTCCTCAAGGTCTACATCACCATCGACCTGTTCCTGTTCTCGAAGACCTTCGACTTCACCCTGGTCGACGCCACCCTGCTCGACTTCCGGG
The DNA here is from genome assembly GCF_055586005.1 of Micromonospora sp. NPDC051924. NCBI lineage: Bacteria > Bacillati > Actinomycetota > Actinomycetes > Micromonosporales > Micromonosporaceae > Micromonospora > Micromonospora sp. NPDC051924. The sequence goes on along the minus strand of NZ_JBVJJA010000003.1, from coordinate 175,031 downwards.
CACAACCCGACTGCAAACCGAAGCCACCGGAGCTCGGCGGCACGGTCGGGGACACCCTGGTGGTCTTCGCCGGCAAGTTCGGCAAGAAGGAGCAGCGCGGGGACAAGGCGTGGGACAACGGCGCCGGCACCTACGCCGGTGACGTCGTGAAGGTGTACGCGCTGCACTACGCCGACGCGGGCACCACCGGCGCCAGCGACGACTTCGACGGCTTCGCGGTCGAGGCGCTCGGCCGCAAGCAGGAGTTCCTCGATCCGAACCTGACCCGGGTGGTCGTCGACGGACGCGGCTACCAGGTCGCCGACGCGGACAAGACCTCGCTGTCGATCCTGCTGCTCGGCGACGGCGACACCAGCGGCGACGGCACGCGGACGTCCCCGTTCGACAAGTCGGCGGTGATCATCGGCTCCGACGGCAAGGACCAGATCCGCACCGGCACCGGGCCGGCGTACGTGGACGGACGCGGCGGCGACGACGTGATCGTCACGGCCGAGGCGGCCGGCCAGGTGAGCCGCGTCGCCGGCGGCGCCGGGCAGGACACCGTCACCACCGGCGACGGCAACGACGTGGTGGCCGGCGACAGTGGCCTGGACCCCGTCGACCGGGCCGGCGGCACGAGCGTGCACACCTCGGTGGGGGACAAGACCCTCGCCGGGTTGGTCGACTGGACGAAGCTCAAGGATCCCACCGAGGAGACCACGGGCGCGGCCGACCACGTCACCGTCGGGCACGGCGCCAGCACGGTCTACGGCAACGGCGGCGACGACGTGCTCGGCGTGGTCGTCGACGACCGGCCGAACGGGAAGAACACCCTGGTCGGCGGTCCGGGTTCGGACATCCTCAACGGCGGCAAGGGCGACGACACCGTCCACACCGCGAGCAGCACCGTCCCGTCCGACCCGGACGCGGCCGGCAGCGGCGACGCCGGGCTGGTCAACAAGGTCGACACCGGCTCCGGCCAGGACACCGTCCACGGCAGCGCCGGCAGCGACCTGGTCGTCTCGCACTCCGCCAACGGGCAGACCGGCCACCTGTACGGCTACGGCGGCGACGACGTGCTGGTCGGCGGCTACGGCACCGACGAGCTGTTCGGCGGCCCCGACCAGGACTACGTGATCGCCGAGCCGTCCACGGTCGGCGACCCGGACGGCACCGACGGCTACGGCCCGGCCCGGCAGGTCACCCACCAGCCGCTGCCGGCCGGCACCCAGTCGCAGACCAAGCTGCTCGTCGGCGGCCTGGGCAGCGACCACGTGATCGGCGGCGACGGCGGGGCGACCGTCTTCGGCGACCGGCGCATCGTCGACGAGACCTGCGCCGACGCCAATCTCGCCGGTGCCCAGCCCACCCCGACCGACCAGGGCTCGGCCGACCTCATCCTCGGCGGCGCCGGGGTCGAGGTGGTCACCGCCGGCAGTGGCGACGACCGGGCCGACCTCGGTGGCGGCGACGACCGCGCCTGCGGCCAGCTCGGCGACGACACCCTGCACCTGGGCGGCGGCGCCGACCGGGCCTGGGGCGGGCCGGGCGTCGACCAGCTGCACGGCGACGACGGCGTCGACCTGCTCTTCGGTAACACCGGCGACGACGGCCTGTACGGCGGCACCGGCGAGGACACCGCCGAGGGCAACGAGGGCGGCGACCAGGTCTTCGGCGGCCCCGACGGCGACGTGCTCTACGGCGGGGGCCGGGTGGCCGGCGTGGCCGACGGCCGGGACTTCGTCTACGGCGAGGAGGGCGTGGACCGGCTCGTCGGTGACAACGGCACCCCGCGGATCGGGGACGTCGGGCCGTACCCGCTGGACCTGGCCGGGGACGTGGCCGCGGCCGGCGCCGGGGACGTGATCTCCGGCGGCCCGGACGACGACGTCGCGTACGGCGGGCTCGGCGACGACCGGGTCGACGGCGACGGCGGGGACGACCAGATCGAGGGCAACAACGGCGCCGACCTGGTGCACGGTGGCCTCGGACGGGACGAGATCGTCGGTGGCTCCGCGCAGGAGCCGACCGCCGGCACCGGCCGCCCGGACACCGGCGACCAGCTCTACGGCGACGCCGACGCCGACCTGATCGCCGGGGACAACGCCCGGTTCGCGCCGGCCACCGCCGACGCGACCCGGGTCACCCAGGGCCGGTCCGGTACGCCGCGCAAGGTCACCCTGCTCGACCTCGGGTTCACCCCGGCGGCCGGCACCAGCGGCGGTGACCTGATCTCCGGCGGCGACGCGGACGACGTCATCTTCGGCCAGGGCGGTCCGGACCGGGTGCACGCCGACGCGGGCGTGGACTTCGCCGAGGGTGGGCCCGGCTCCGACTGGGTCGAGGGCAACGCCGGCGACGACGACCTGGTCGGCGGTTCCAGTACGGCGTACGACGGGACCGGGGCGGCCACCACGGGCCAGCCGGACACCGCGGACGCCCTGTTCGGCGGACCCGGGTCCGACGCGGTCATCGGCGACAACGGCGCGGTGCTCCGCCCGCTCGCCGGTGAGCAGCCCACGGCGGTGACGGTCCGGCTCGGCGCGGACGGCAACCCGTTCGGCCCGCGGATCGTGGTGCTGCTGGACCGGGCGGCGGCCACCGCCAACCGGTACGGCGCGGACCGGATCAGCGGCGGCGACGGCGTCGACACCCTCTGGGGCCAGGACGGCGACGACGCCCTGACCGGTGACGGGGACGGCGACTACCTGGAGGGCAACGGCGGGGCGGACACGCTGCGCGGGGACAACCCGCTCGGTGCGGCCGGCCGAAGCACGGTGACGCCGCTGCCCGACGCCGGCTGGCCGGGCGACCCGGCGGCCCCGGCCGAGCTGGTCGGCGCCGGCACGCCGGACGGGCAGGACGACCTGATCGGCGGCAGCGCGGCCGCCGGGTTCCGGGACACCGGTGACGTGGTCGAGGGCAACGGCGCCGACGACGTGGTCCTCGGTGACAACGGGTCGCTGCTGCGGACCGTGACCACGGTCGACGGGAAGGCGGCCGAGCGGGTCTACACCGAGCGGTACCCGACCGGCGCGGTGCCGGTCGACGCCACGGTGGCCCGGACCCACGATCCGGCGCTGCCCGGGCCGTCCACCCGGTTCTGCACCACCGCCCAGTCCACCTGCGAGCCGGCCGGGGCCTACGGCAACGACCAGCTCTACGGCGACGGGGGCAACGACGGGGTGTGGGGTCAGGACGGCGACGACCTGATCCGGGGCGGCTCCGGCGACGACGACCTCTTCGGTGAGCTGGGCGCCGACACCCTGTACGGCGACGACGGCCGGGACGCCATCCTCGGCGACCGGGGCGGCGTGGTGAACCAGTACCTCAACGCCGACGACGTAGCCGCGCTCGGCTTCACCGCGACCCTGTCGTCCGTCCCGCAGGAGACGTTCACCGGGTTCCGGGCCGGCGGCTACGACCGTCGGGTGGACCTGCTGCACGACACCGACGGGGACGCCTGGATCGGCTCGGCCACCTCGGCGCCGATGCCGTACCCGGGCCTGACCTCGGGTGCGGGCGACTACATCCGGGGCGGGGCTGGCGCGGACAACATCCACAGCGGTTCCGGCGACGACATCGCCAACGGTGACAGCGGCGGTGATGAGGTGTTCGGCGGCGAGGGCGCGGACGTGCTCTGGGGCGGCAAGGGCTGTGACCCGGTGCTCGACGCGGACAACCCGCAGTGCCTGGTGGACGGCGTGTTCAGCGCCGCCGCGCGGGGCGACCGGGACCAGTACGTCGACCACCTGTTCGGCGGGGCCGGGGCCACCAGTGGCCCGGCGGTGACCGCGGTGCTCGGGGCCGACCTGCTGGACTTCCGGCCGCGCGGCTCCTACCCGGACAACTGCGCGGCGGGTGCCTGGCCGGTCGACCTGGCCGCCGGGACGATCGACCCGTGCCGCTGGTTCGAGGCGACGAACCTGGACAACGACGTCCTCGCCGACAACCAGCATCACCACGGCACCGACTGGATCTACGGCGGTTGGGACCGGGACGTGCTGCAGGGCGATGTGACCCAGAACGGGCCGAACAACGGGGACCGGCTGTTCGACTGGAACGGCGCGTACAACCTGTACACGCACTGCAACGCCGCGTACGGCGGGTTCAACGACATCCGCCAGCACAGCCCGGCGATGCAGGACTTCCTCACCCGGCTGGCCTGGGCCACCGGCGCCGGCCGCAGCGCGAGCGACGTCACCACCGCGGGCACCTCGGCCTTCATCGAGCTGTCCTACGTCTATCCGCGGGACAACCCGGACCAGGGGGCCGGGGCGGCGTTCCCGACCACCCCGGGGCACTTCGACACCCCGTCCTGCACCGACTGAAACAAGCGGACCGGGGCCCGGCTCTCCTGTGGGAAGCCGGGCCCCGGCCTGTTCAGCTCTCCGACGGGTCGGGCATGGCCACGGCGTTGCCGGTCACCCGGATGCCGCCCGCGGCCGGAACGTCGACCACCAGCAGCCCCGGCCGGCCCAGGTCCGCCCCCTGGTGCAGGCGCAGCGTGGTCGGCGGTTCGACCAACCCATGGGTACGCAGGTAGCCGCCGAGCGCGGCGGCGGCCGCACCGGTCGCCGGGTCCTCGACGACCCCGCCGACCGGGAACGGATTGCGTACGTCGAACTCCGTGCCGGTGGCACGCCACACCAGCGCGACGGTGGTCCAGTCCTGGCGCCGCATCAGGTCGCGGAGCCGGTCGAAGTCGTAGTCGAGGGCGGCCAGCCGCTCCCGCGTCGCCGCGGCCAGGATCAGGTGGTGGGCGCCGGCGTACGCGACCCGGGGCGGCAACGCCGGGTCGAGGTCCCCGCGGGCCCAGCCCAGGGCGGCGAGCGCCTCGGCGAGATCGTGCTGAGCCACCGGCGTGTCCGAGGGCGCCACGCTGGTCAGGGTCGCGGTGGGGCGTCCGTCGGCGTCCCGGGCCGTCGACACCGCGACGGTCCCGGCGCGCGTCCGGAAGGTCAGCTCCCCGGTGCCGCCGCGCTCGGCGACCGCGACCGCCGAGGCGATGGTCGCGTGGCCGCAGAACGGCACCTCGGCCTGCGGGCTGAAGTAGCGGACGTCGAAGTCGCCGGGGCCGGTGGCGGTGAGGAACGCCGTCTCTGAGTATCGGATGCCGGCCGCGATGTCCTGCATCTGCGGGTCGGTGAGGCCACCCGCGTCGAGGACCACGCCGGCGGGGTTGCCGGCTGCCGGGTCGGTGGTGAAGGCGGCGTAGCGCAGGACTTCCGTCATGGCGCCAGGTTACGCGTCAGCTCCCGGTGGACCTGGTCCAGCGGATCTCACCCTCGTCCCGGACGTCGGTGGGGGTCAGGCCGGCGGCGGTGGCGACGGCGGCGGATGCCCGGTGCTCCGGGTGGATGTGGGCGATGATCGTGTGCACCCGTTGTTCTTCGAGCCAGGCCACCAGCCCTCGGGCTGCTTCGCCGGCGATGCCCCGCCCCTGCCAGGGAGTCCCGACCACCCAGGCGACCTCCGCGACGCGTTCGGAGGCGAGGCCGGTGACGGTCGCCTGGACCGTCCCCACCAGGCACGCCTCGTCGCGGAGCTGGATCACCCAGTTGCACCAGGAGACGGTCGGGTCGGGGGACCCGGCGACGAGCCGTTCGTAGCGGGCGCGCAGGGCCTGTTGATCGGCGGGAGCGCCGCCGATGAAGGTGTGCAGGTGCGGGTCGGCCAGGACGGCGGCCATCTCCTCGGCGTGCCGCACGAGCAGCGGCAGGAGAACCAGCCGGTCGGTGCGGATGGTGTCGGCCCGGACCGGACTCATGCCCCTCACGGTATCCCGGACCGCCGGTGGGGCCCGGTGCCCCCGAGGGAGAGCCGGGCCCCGGTCGGAGCGCGTCAGCGTTGCCACTTCTGGTTGGCGCCGCCCGTGCAGTCCCAGATCTGCAGTCGGGTGCCGTCGGCGGAGCTGACACCGGTGGCGTCCAGGCACTTGTTGGACTGCGGGTTCACGATGTCGCCGGCCGAGGTGAACACCCAGCGTTGGGCGCCGGTGCCGTTGCAGTCGTAGAGCTGCACCTTGGCGCCGTTGGCGGTGGACCCGGCGGTGACGTCCATGCACTTGCCGAGGGCGCGGACCGAGCCGTCGGACGCCCAGGTCCACCGCTGCGCGGCGGTGCCGTTGCAGGTCCAGAGCTGGATCGGGGTGCCGTTGGCGGTGTTGGCGCTCGCCACGTCCACGCACTTGCCGCCGTAGCCGACGATCGGGCCGCCGGTCCCGCCGCCGCTGTCCCAGGCCTGCACCCGGACGTAGTCGACGACCATGGTCTGCGGGAAGACGGTGCTGCCGTCCGGCGAGCCGGGCCAGTTGCCGCCGACGGCGACGTTCAGCAGCATGAAGAACGGGTGGTCGAAGACCCACTTGTTGCCGCCCACGTCGGCTGGCGTCTTGCGGGAGTACGCGACCCCGTCGAGGTACCAGGTGATCGAGTCGGGCGCCCAGTCGACGGTGTAGGTGTGGAAGGCGTCGGCGAGGGCCTGCCCGTTGGGGAGCGAGGTGGCGCCGCCGAGCCCGCCGGCGCCGGAGTAGCCCGGCCCGTGGATGGTGCCGTGCACGGTGGACGGCTCGTAGCCGACGTTCTCCATGATGTCGATCTCGCCGCTGTTGGGCCACGGGTTGGTGCCGATGTCGTTGCCCAGCATCCAGAACGCGGGCCACATGCCCTGCCCGCGGGGGATCTTGATGCGCGCCTCGAACCGGCCGTACGCCTGGGCGAAGGTGCCCCGGGTCAGCAGCCGGGCCGAGGTGTACTGGCAGCTGCCGTACCAGCAGTTGAAACCGCTCGGGTTCTCCTTGCGGGCGGTGATGACCAGGTTGCCGTTGCCGTCGAGGGCGGCGTTGCGGGTGCTCGTGGTGTAGTACTGCAATTCGTTGTTGCCCCAGCCGCTGCCGCCGGTGTCGTACCGCCACTTGCTGGCGTCGGGCGCGGCGCCGGCGGCACCGTTGAAGTCGTCGGACCAGGTCACGGCGCCGGGTCCGGCCATGGCGGGGGTGCTGGGGATGGTGGTGAGCGCGGCCGTGAGACCCACGGCCGCGAGTGCCACGGCGGCGATGGTGCGGATGCTGCGCACGGGTGCCTCCCTCGGGTTCGGGTTGTCCCCGCGCGGCCGGGGGACGGGCCGGCCGAACGGTAAACAAACTATAAAGATAGACTTCGATGAAGCTATGAACGAAGTCCCGAACTGTCAAGAGAGCGCTTCCCGAAAGGAAGGGTCCCCTGTTAACGCCTCGCGTTGTACAGGGGGCCCCTCCTAACACCTCAGATGAACAGCAGCTGCGCCCCGTCGGTCTTCTCGATGAAGTCCGCGGCGCTGATGATGCCCTCCACCCGCTCGTACAGGTCGTCCTCGGTGAGGTGCATCAGGTCGGCCGACATCCGGCAGGCCCAGAGGTGCCCGCCGGAGGCGACGATCTGGTCGAGGAACTCCGGCACGTCCGGCACGCCCAGCTCGGCGATCTGCCGGCGGAGCTGGTGGGTGGCGAGCGCGGTCATCCCGGGCAGGCCGCCCAGGCCCTGCGGGACGTGCGTGGCCGGGTTGCCGACCGGGGTGAACTTCAGGTCGGCCATCCGCGACTTCGTGATCATGTCGAAGCCCCAGAAGGTGAAGAACAGGTGGGTCTCCACCCCCTCGCCGAGTGCGGCGTTGGCCAGCACCAGGCCCGGGTACGCCATGTCGAGGCTGCCCTTGGAACAGATGATGGCGAGCTTGCGGCCGGTGTCGGCGTCGAAGTCCGGCACCACGGTCGGTCGGGTCGCCGTGGCGGTGGTGGTCATGGCCGTTCCTCCTCTCACACGCAGCCGCGCGGCTTAGGCAGGCCGGCGACGTACGCCATCTTCTTGGCCGGCTTCTTCGGAAAGAGCGCGAACAGCTCCCTGGTCGGGACGCCGGTCAGGCCGGTGACCCGGCGCAGGGTCGCGGTCTCCCCGTGTTGCCGGTAGTCGGCGCGCAGCGCGGTGAGGATCCGCCGGTGCGCGTCGGTCAGCTCCAGGCCGATCTGCGCGGCGAGCTGGGTGGCCAGGTCGTCGTCCCACTCGTCGTACGCGGTGAGGAAGCCCTCGGCGTCGACGTGGATCTCGCGCCCGGCGATGCTGGTGACGGTCATCGCGATCACTCCTCGGGGTGCTTGCCGGCCATCGACATCCGGGCCGGCAGGGGGACGGGGCGCCCGGGCAGCAGCACGTGCCAGTACAGCCAGCGGAACGCGAGCTTGCCCCAGTGGTTGACCGGGCTCTCCCGGAGCAGCCGGAACGGGCCGACGCCGGGGATCGGGTAGCTGCCGGGCAGGGGTTCGGTGTCGTAGTTGAAGTCGATGAGCAGGCCACGGCCGTCGCCGGACTCGACGAAGCAGTTGGCGTGCCCGTCGAAGCTGCCGGTCATCGGCTCGCCGCGGACGTGCCGGAGGAAGTTGTCCACGAACACCTCGGCGGAGAAGTGCGCCACCGAGCCGGCCTTGGAGGTGGGCAGGTCGTTGGCGTCGCCGACGGCGAAGATGTTCGGCCAGGCGGTGGAGAGCAGGGTGTGCCGGTCCACCGGGACGAGGTTCAGCTCGTCGCCCAGCCCGGACCGGGCCACGTATTCGGCGCCCATGTTCAGCGGCACGGTGACCAGCAGGTCGTACGGGATCTCCCGGTCGTCGTAGGAGACCAGCCGGTGGTCCTCGACCCGCTCGACCAGGAAGTCCGGCTCCAGGGCGATCTTCCGCTCGGCCAGCATCGCGCCGAGGTGTCGGGCCGCCACCGGCTTGGTGAACGCGCCGGCCAGCGGCGTGGCGTAGACCAGGTCCACCCGGTCGCGCATGCCGCGCTCGCGGAACCAGGCGTCGGCGAGGAAGGCGAACTCCAGCGGCGCCACCGGGCACTTGATCGGCAGGTCGGTGACGTGCACGACCATCCGCCCGCCGGGGAACCGCCGCAGCGCGTGCGACAGTGCCACCGCCCCGTCGTAGGTGTAGAAGTCGAAGACGCTCTTCCGCCACCGGCTCGGGTCCAGCATGCCGGGCGTCTGGTCGGGGCGGGGTGTCACGCCGGTGGCGATGACCAGTTGGTCGTAGGGGAGCCGCTCGCCGCCGACGAGCAGCACCTCGTTCTCGGCGGGTAGCACCCGGTCGATCTCGCCGTGCCGCAGGTTCACCCCGGAGCGCAGCAGCGACCCGGTGGGCCGGAAGGCCGTGGCGGGGGCCGCGCCGAACGGGATGAACAGGAATCCGGGCTGGTAGTAGTGCCGGTCCCGCTGCTCGACGACGGTGACGTCCCAGTCGGCGCGGTCCAGCCGGCGGCGGAGCTTGTTGGCCACCATAGTTCCGGCCGTGCCCGCGCCGAGCACCAGAAGTCGTCTCATCGTGGACCACCTCCTATACCCCTAAGGGTATGTGCGAAGTGGTCGGTGCGGGCAGGGCCGGAGGTCCCGTCCCGGGCCGTCAGTCGGCGGCGTGGCCGGCGGTCGCGGGCGACGGGTGGGGCTGCTCCTGATCGGCGGTCGGGGGTCGGCGCATCGACCGCCAGGGCCCGCCGAGCAGGGGAGTGACCACGACCAGCAGGTAGCAGGTGCCGACGGTGACCAGGGTGGCGGTGGTGCCGAACCGGTCGGCGGCGAGACCGGCGCCGAACGCGCCGACCGGCATCGCGGCCCAGGCGCCCGCCCCGACCACGCCGTACACCCGGGCCCGCATGTGCGCCGGCACCCGTTCGAGCTTCACCGCGCCGATCAGCGGGTTGATCGCGCCGGCGGCGAGCCCCGCCAGCGCGAACACCGCGGCCACCACCGGCAGTGGAGGTGCGGCGGCCAACGCCCAGAACGGCGGCGCGCCGGCGAGGGTGAACGCGGTGACGAAGGTGGCCCGCCGGGGCAGCCGGTGTCCCACCGCGCTGAACAGCAGCGAGCCGACCAGCGCGCCACCACCCATCGCGCCGACCAGCAGGCCGAACGCGGTCGCCCCGCCGAGGTCACGGGCGGCGACGACCGGCAGCAGGACATTGCTCTTGGTGGCGTCGAAGAGGTTGGTCACCAGCACCAGCAGCACCATGGCGCGCAGCAGCGGCTCGCGGACCAGGAAGCGCAACCCCGCGGCGAAGTCCCGCCAGTACCCGCCGGAGGAGGCCGGCGCCGGATCGGCCGGGCGCAGGGCGGCCGGTACCAGGACGGCGACCGCCAGCGCCGAGACGGCGAAGGTCGCCGCGTCCACCGCCAGCACGGGCAGCGCGCCGAGCGCGCTGACCAGCAGGCCGGCGACCGGCGCCCCGATCAGGCGGGCGCCGCGCTCGGTGGCCTCGAACCAGCCGATCGCCCGTTCCGTCGGTACGTCGGCGGCGGTCGCCGCCTCGGGCAGCAGCGCCGTACGGGCGGTCTGGCCGGGGGTGTCGAGCAGGCCGCTGACGAAGACCAGGCCGAGCAGCGCCGGGAAGGGCAGCCCGACCGTGGTGTGCAGCACCGGGATGGCGGCGACCGTCACGCCGGAGACCAGGTCGGCGAGGACGCTGGCCCGGCGGTAGCCGATCCGGTCGACGAGCACCCCGCCGAAGGCGCCGCCGAGCACGACCGGGGCGGTGGCGCACGCCCCGGCGAGGCCGGTGGCCGCCGGGGATCCGGTCTCGGCGAGCACGTACAGCGGCAGCGCGATGAGGGTGAGCATGTTGCCGGTCAAGGAGACGACGTGCGCGCCCAGCAGGCCGATCAGCGGGGCCCGACGCGCGGCGGCCGTCGTCATCGAGGGCTCCGGAACGCGTGGTACATCAGGGTGACCATGCGGGCGTCGGGACGGTTCGCGTCGCTGCGGGCCCGCCAGCGTTCGGCCAGCGCGGCCAGGTCCGCCCGCAGCTCCACCAACTCGTCGCTGGTCAGGTGCAGGGTGGAGTCGCTGCTGGTGGTGCCGCGTACCCACTGCGGGTCGAGGGTGGCCTCGGCGTCGAGGTAGTTCCGCAGCTGGTCGACGTACCGGTCGAGGATGGCGCGGCGCAGCAGGTCGGAGGCGGCCTTGCGTTCCGGGTCGGCGAGCGTCTCGACCGGCTCCCACGAGGTGCGGGCGTGCGCCGCCCGCCACCAGCGTTCGCGGCGGTTGCGGGCCAGCTCGGGAGCCTCCCGGACGAAGCCGTGCTCGGCCAGCTTGCCCAGGTGGTAGCTGACCGACCCGACCGCCTCGTCGGTGATGTCGCTGAGCATTCCCACGGTCTGCGGGCCGCGGACGCGCAGTTCGCCGAGCAGGCGTAGCCGGGTGGGGTGGGCCAGCGCCCGCATGGCGCGGGGGTCGGTGAGGTGCAGGGTGGTGGGCTCGTCCGTCACGAGCCTCACCCTAGACCGACAACATATGATGTACAAGAAGTCTTGTTGACGTGCCGTCGGCGGCTCACGGCCCGCTACCGGCCCGTTCAGGCGAGATGGGGCCGCAGCCGCGCGCACAGGCGCGCGACCTCGGCGCCGGTGCCCCGGGGAGCGTCCGGCCACTGGCTCCCGGAGAACCAGTCGTACTCGTCAGGGGTGCCGGCGTGCCGTACGAACAGGTGCTGGTGGAAGTGGGCGACACCCATACCGACCACGGCGGTGAACACGAACTCGGGACGCAGCTCCGCCCGCAGGCCGACGGCGGCGCGCCGGGCCAGGCGGCCGACCGCCTCCGCCTCGGCCTCGGTCAGGTCGGCCAGGTAGGGGACGTGGCGGCGGGTCTCCACGAACAGGTAGCCGAGCATGACGGTGCCGTCCGGGCCGACCGGGCGGTGCGAGACCATGAGCTGCTCGTCCGCCCACAGCACCTCCCCGACGAGGGCGCCCTCGCCCCGGTGCTTGGCGCAGATCGGGCAATCCGGCTCGGGTCGAGAGGTCACGGGCGGCAGGTTAGCGTGCCGCCCACCGTCGTGGGGACCGGTCAGCGGGCGACGGTGCGGCCCTTGAGGCGGCGGCCCAACTCCCGGGCGATCTCCCGGTTGGCGTCCCGCTCGGCGAGCGCCTGCCGCTTGTCGTACGACTTCCTGCCCTTCGCCAGACCCACCTCGACCTTGGCCCAGCCGTTCGAGAAGTACATCGACAGCGGCACCAGGGTGATCCCGCCGTCGCGCAGCTTCTCCAGGATCCGGGCGATCTCCACCCGGTTCAGCAGCAGCTTCCGGGTCCGCCGGGGCGCGTGGTTGGTCCACGTGCCGTAGCCGTACTCGGCGATGTGCAGGCCGTACAGCATGATCTCGCCGTCGCGCTCCTGGGCGAACGCGTCGACCAGCGACGCCCGCCCCTCGCGCAGCGACTTCACCTCGGTGCCGGCCAGCACGATCCCCGCCTCGTACGTCTTGAGGATGGTGTAGTCGTGCCGCGCCTTCTTGTTCGAGGCGATCAGCTTGCGCCCGTTCTCCCTGGCCACGCCGGCAGGATACCCGCCGGCGCGGCGCCCGGAGGCGCCCCGCGCACCACCTGGCACTCCCAGGCGAGCAGCGTCGACCGGAAGCCGGTGCCGGATCCGCCTGGCACCGGCGCGCCGTCAGTAGAGCCAGCGATCGAGAACCGCCGGCCAGAACCAGGACGAATGGTCGTCGCCCGCGAAGGCGGCCGGGTCGACGGCTCTGATCTCGTCCGCGATGGCGGCTAGTTCGGCCAGGGCGGCGTCCTCGTCCTCATCGTCGTCGGGCCCGGTCAGGACGCTCGACGCGGCGAGGCGGCTGCCCAGGATGTGCAGCGAGCACAGCAAGTGGCAGACCGAGGAGTTGACGAACCAGGCATGCCCGTCCGACTCCGCGACCCGCAACACCCGCCCCGTCTCCGGCGCGGCGACGTACGCCATCGACATATCGCCGGCGGCCATGCCGCACTCCTCCGCCAGCCGGTACCGCGACCGGTCCGGCCGGAACACCACCGCGTCGACCAGACCGTCGATCAGGGGTACGCCCGACTCCACGAGCGCGGACCGCTGGACGGCGGGTAGCCGCCATCCGGTCAGGGCCGCCCGATCCGCCCGGACGACCCGCCCGGCGCCCGCCCAGGCGGTGAGCTCCGCGAAGGTCGGCGGCTCCGGCAGGTCGCTGTCGCGCACAGGGCATGCTAGCCGGCCGGCCGGCCCCTTGGTCGAAACCACAGGTTGTCTCAACCACGCCATCGCTTCTCCAGGCGTGGCCGCCGTGCAGCAGAACCGGGACCCGCTCGGCGCGGACAACGAACTCCTCTCCACCCCGGTCCAAGTCAACTGACCGGGTGACGGGCGCTTGAGTGGATCAACGGTCGGCGAGCAGGTGTCCGAACCGGCCCAGCGCGGCCTCGCCCCGGTCGAGCATCTCCTCGGCCGGCTCCGGCCCGAACCGTTCGGCGACCGCGCCGACGAACATCGCACTGCTGAAGGCGGTCGCCCAGGCATGCCCGGCGTGCGCCTGCCACGGATCGAGCGGACGCCCGGCGACGTCCTCCCACGCCCGCAGGTACGCGGAGAACCCGGCCGATGACGTGTCGGCGGACAGCGCGACGTCCAGCATGAGTGGGCCGACCCGGGAGCTTCCCCAGTCGATCAGACGAGGCGGGTCGGACTCGTCCTCGGCCACGACCACGTTGTGGCCGTACACGTCGCCGTGCAGCAGGGTGGCGGGTAGCAGGTGCAGCCCGGCGTGGATGCGCTCGTCGCGGCACCATCGATCGAGCAGGTCCAGGGCCCGATCGTGGACGAGGTGGGGATCTCTACGCTGAGCATGGCGAATTCCCGAGGTGGCGAAGCCCAGGAACGTGTGGCGGCAGAACGCTTCATCGACGCGGGAGAGAGCGGCCGGCAACGCGCGCGAACGCCCGAGGTGCCGGTGGTGCAGCCGGGCCAGACTCGCGAACACCGCCTCCGGGACCGCCGCATCCCACGGCAGGGTCGAGCCCGGATAGTAGGGCGTCACCACCCACGGGCCGGACTCGTCGGCGCCGGCGTCGATCAGATGCGGGAAAGCGTCGGCGGCGGGTGTCGCCGCGGCCTCGCGCAGGGCGATCACCTCTGCGGCGGAGGCATGCTTCGCGACCACGTCGCACCGATCTCGCCGACCGTCCGACCGTACGGCGACGACCTCGACCCGCTCGACCAGCGGTGACACGACGCCGCCAGCGAGGCGACGCCGTACTCCGATCTCCACAGCGGTGGGATCAGCGCGGGTACCGAGCAGCCACCGGGCGAGGGCGACCCTTCGCACCGGCACAGCCTGGTTGCTCCGCGTGGGGATCAGCCTCGTTCGGCGAGGTCGGCGACGAAGGACTGCCAGGCCGACGGCGTGAAGGCGAGGACCGGGCCGTTGGGGTCCGTGGAGTCCCGTACGGCGACGACGCCGGGCAGGTTGCCGGCCACCGCGGCGCAATCGCCGCCGTTGCTGCCGCTCTTCGTGCTTTTGCGCCACCGCACGCGGGTCAAGTCCATGATCCTGCTGCTTCCCTGATCACGTCTAGGGATTGCGTTCGGGACAGGCACTCGCCGCGAATACGCTCCCATCGCCGGTCCAGCGTAGCGCGGGTAGCCCGGCGGTTGTGATCGACTCGCCCTGCGGCAGGTCGGGGTGTCCGCCGCGCCGGAGACCGCGACCTGCCGCATCCCGAGTGGATCAACCGGGCGGGCGCCGCGTCGTGTCAGGCGAGCACCGCCGACGGCGGAGGGGCCGCCGCGGCGGGGGCCGGGGCGACCGACCAGCCGGTGGTGATCAGGAACAGCGCGGCGATGTACGTCGTCATCACCAGCAGGCCCTGACCGGGCAGGGAGAGCCCGGCCGCGCCCACCCCGATCAGCAGGTCGGAGACGAGGAAGAGCGCCCCGCCGGTCGCCGTACGGGCCGACACCCCGGTCGCCGCCGCGGCCATCAGGGACAGCGCCAGGCTGTAGCCGAGCACCGGCAGTCGCAGCGGCCCGAGCGCACCCCAGAGCAGACCGTTGGCGACCGCCCACAGGGCCACGTACGCCACCACCGCCGGAATGGGCGGCCGGCGGCGCCGCAGAAACGCGGTGCCGAAGCCGACCTGGGTGCCGAGGAAGCAGCCCATGCCGACCAGGAACGCGGTCCGGCCCGGCACCAGCAGGGCCACGTCCCCGGCGGTGGCACAGACCAGCCCGACCGCCACGCCGTCGACCCGCCGCCGCACCGACCACAGGTACGCCAGCAGCACCGGTGCGAGCAGTGGCTTGGCCGTCCACTGGAGCACGGTGGAGTCCACCGCCACCGCGACCAGTTCGAGCAGAGCCACCGCCCCGAACAGGGGCAACCAGGAGCGCCTCACCGGGAGGGCTGCCAGCCGGGCCGGCCGAACACGTAGCCGAGGCGGTCCCGCCAGGAGCCGGCGGACCGGGCGTCGGCCCAGATCGCGGCGAACTCGTGGGTGGCCACCCGTAGCGGGTTGTAGGTGGTGATGTTCTTGGTCAGCCCGTACCGGACGGCGGCGCGTTCCGGCTCGAAGGTGCCGAAGAGCCGGTCCCAGACGATCAGGATGCCGCCGTAGTTGCGGTCCAGGTACTCCGCGTTGGAGCCGTGGTGGACGCGGTGGTGCGACGGGGTGTTGAAGACCAACTCGATCGGCCGGGGCAGCACGTTGATCCGCTCGGTGTGCAGGAAGAACTGGTAGAGCAGGCTGATCGACTGCTGCAGGAAGATCATCCACGGCGGGATGCCGAGCAGGGCCAGGGGCAGCCAGAACGGCAGCGAGGTCATCGGCGTCCAGCTCTGTCGCAGGGCCGTGGAGAGGTTGTAGTAGACGCTGGAGTGGTGGACCACGTGGCTGGCCCAGAGCACGCGTACCTCGTGGTGCAGCCGGTGGAACCAGTAGTAGGCGATGTCGTCGGCGAAGAAGACGATCACCCAGGTCCACCAGTCGCCGGGGGAGAGGTGGATCGGCGCGACCAGCCATAGCCCGGCGTAGAGGCCGGCCGTGAGCAGCTTCCACGGCACGCCGATGATCTGGCTGCCGAGCCCCATGGAGAGGCTGGTGGTGGTGTCGCGTACCTCGTAGCCGCGTTCGTCGTCGTCGGGGAGGAACCGGTACGAGACGGCCTCGATGATGACGAGCAGCAGGAACGCCGGGACGGCGTAGAGCACGGCGGGGATCATGCTCGGGCTTCCCTTCGGGTGGCGGGGGTGGGGGTGGTGACCGGCGCGGTCAGCAGCGCCCGGGCGTGCCGGGCGGCCGCCGTACCCTGGCCGGCCTCGATGGCGGCGGCGAGCCGGCGGTGGCCGGCCACGTCGAGCAGCTCGGCGGCGCGGGCGTCCGGGGGGACGTCGCCGATGGCCAGCGTGCCGGCCACCAGGCTGTTGAACGCCAGCAGGTAGGCGGTGTTGCCGCTGCCGGTCACCACGAGCCGCCAGATCGCGATGTTGGCCTCGGCCATCCGGCCCAGGTCGGGCGCGAGCGAGCCGTACTCCTCGGCGGCCGCGACCAGCGCGGTGGTCACCGCCGGGTCGGCCCGCTCGGCGCAGAGCCGGGCCGCGTCGATGCCGACGCACGCCCGCATTTCCAGCATGTCGCGGACCAGCGTCTCCACCGGGAGTACGTCGCCGGAGCGGGCCAGCGACAGCGCCAGGTCCAGCCCGGCGTGCACCCGCCAGTCGAGCACCCGGGTCGCGCCGCCCTGGCTGACCCGGACCAGGCCGAGCTGCTGGAGCCGGCGCAGCGCCTCCCGCACGGCGTGCCGGTTGACCGCGAACGTAGCGGCCAGCTCCCGCTCGCCGGGGAGGGTCTCCTCGGGCCGGTAGCGGCCGCTGACGATGGCGTCGCGGAGCTGGCCGAAGACGTGGTCGGAGACCGAGGCGCGGGGGACGGGGGCGAAGGCCATGGCCAGCAGTGTGGTCCCGGACACATCAACCCGTCAACTGGTTGGACCAGTCGAGTTTCCGCCACCCTGCGCTGCACCGATGCGCACGCCTCGTATCCTTTCCGCCGGAAGCCCCGAGAACTGGTGGAAGGAGTCGGTGTGAGCGACCGGGTTGAGACGTTGGAGTTCCAGGCCGAGGCCCGTCAGCTGCTCCAGCTGATGGTCCACTCGATCTACTCGAACAAGGACGTCTTCCTGCGGGAACTCATCTCGAACGCGTCCGACGCGCTGGACAAGCTGCGGTTGGAGTCGCTGGTCGACAAGGACCTCGAGGTCGACACCGCGGACCTGCACATCGAGCTGGAGGTCGACAATGACGCCCGGACGCTGACCATCCGGGACAACGGCATCGGCATGTCCCGCGACGAGGTGATCGCCCTGATCGGCACCATCGCCAAGTCCGGCACCGCCGAGCTGCTGCGCAAGCTGCGCGAGTCCCAGGACGCCGCCGCCTCCCAGGAGCTGATCGGCCAGTTCGGCGTCGGCTTCTACGCCACGTTCATGGTCGCCGACCGGGTGACCCTGCTGACCCGCCGGGCCGGGCAGCGCGGCGGCACCCGCTGGGAGTCCACCGGCGAGGGCACCTACTCGGTGGAGACGGTCGACGAGGCCCCGCAGGGCACCTCGGTCACCCTGCACCTCAAGCCCGCCGACAGCGAGGACAACCTGCACGACTACACCGCCGAGTGGACCATCCGGGAGATCGTCAAACGATACTCCGACTTCATCGCCTGGCCGATCCGGATGACCGTCGAGCGGTCCGGCGAGGACGGCGCGACCACCCGCGAGGAGCAGACGCTCAACTCGATGAAAGCGCTCTGGGCCCGCTCCCGCGACGAGGTCGACGAGGCCGAGTACAAGGAGTTCTACCGGCACGTCGCGCACGACTGGGCCGACCCCCTCGAAACCATCCACATGCGCGGCGAGGGCACCTTCGAGTACGAGGCGCTGCTCTTCCTGCCCTCGCACGCCCCGCTCGACCTGTTCTCCCCGCAGGGCCGTCGCGGCGTGCAGCTCTACGTCAAGCGCGTGTTCATCATGGACGACTGCGACGCGCTGATGCCCAACTACCTGCGCTTCGTCAAGGGCGTGGTGGACGCGCACGACCTGTCGCTGAACATCTCCCGGGAGATCCTGCAGCAGGACCGGCAGATCCGCGCCGTACGCCGCCGCCTGGTGAAGAAGGTCCTGGCCACCCTGAAGGACCTGAACGCCGAGGCGTACCGCACCTTCTGGACCGAGTTCGGCGCGGTGGTCAAGGAGGGCCTGCTCGAGGACCCGGACAACACCGAGGCCCTGCTCGACCTGGTCCGGGCCGCCTCCACCAACGACCCGGCCGAGCTGACCACCCTGCGCGGCTACGTCGAGCGGATGAAGGACGGCCAGACCGAGATCTACTACGCCACCGGCGAGAACCGGGCCACCATCGAGAACTCGCCGCACCTGGAGGCGTTCCGCGCCAAGGGTTACGAGGTGCTCATCCTCACCGACCCGGTGGACGAGGTGTGGGTCGAGCGGGTCGGCGCGTACGACGGGAAGACGCTGCGCTCGGTCGCCAAGGGCCAGGTCGACCTGGAGACCGACGAGGAGAAGGAGAAGGCCGAGGCCGAGCGGCAGGAGTACGCCGACCTGCTGACCTGGATGACCGGCGCGCTCGCCGACAGCGTCAAGGAGGTCCGGCTCTCCACCCGGCTCACCACCTCGCCGGCCTGCGTGGTCGGCGACGCGCACGACATGACGCCGACGCTGGAGAAGATGTACCGGGCGATGGGGCAGGAGGTGCCCCAGGTGAAGCGGATCCTGGAGCTGAACCCGACCCACCCGCTGGTGACCGGGCTGCGCAAGGCGCACGAGCAGGGCGCCGACAGCACCGTGTTGACCGAGACCGCCGAGCTGCTGTACGGCATGGCGCTGCTCGCCGAGGGCGGGGAGCTGGCGGACCCGTCCCGGTTCACCCGGATCCTCGCCGACCGGCTCGCCCGTACCTTGTAGCCCTGCGGGAGCGACAGACCCTGGCCGGCCCGGCGTTCGCCGGGCCGGCC
>NZ_JBVJJA010000003.1:0-156208 GCF_055586005.1 Micromonospora sp. NPDC051924 | reverse complement strand
ACCTGCGTGGGCCCCTAGGCCTCCTCCAACCCCCCCCCCCCCCCCCCCCCCCGCGCCCCCCCCCCCCCCCCCCCCCCCCCCCCCCCCCCCCCCCCCCCCCCCCAGGTGGTACGTCAGGCGGTGCGGTCGGGCAGCAACCGGACGAGGACCGCCACCGCAACGCTCAACACCACCAGGACGTCGAGGCTGAGCGCGAACGCGTGCGGGAAGGCGCCGGTGTCGAGCGCGCGGTAGAACACGCTGCCGATCAGGGCCACGCCGACCGCGTTGCCCGCCTGCTGCGCCGTGGAGAGCACCCCGGAGGCGGCCGCCGCGTGCCGTGCTGCCACGCCGGCCATCACGATCGAGGGCAGCGGCGCCACGACGAAGCCCATGCCCGCGCCGGCCACCGCGAGGCCCGGCACCAGCCAGCCGATCGGCTCGTGCGCGGTGAGCGCCAGCAGGCCGTACCCGGCGGCGACCACCAGTGTGCCGACGGTGAGCGTCCGGCGGCCCAGCCGGGCGGCGATCCGGCCGGACAGCATCGACGTGATGAGATACCCGACGCCGAGCGGCACGAAGAGCAGCCCGGACGCGAGCGCCGACAGACCGCGCCCGTCCTGCAGGTACACCGCCAGCACCAGGAAGAACGACGCCATCGTGAGCTGGAAGGCGAGGCTGACCAGCACCCCCACGGTGTACGCGCGGTCGCTGAACAGGCGCGGGTCCACCAGCGGTGCGCCGCCCCGCGCCGCCAGCCGGCGTTGCTGCAGCGCGAACGCGGCGAGCGGCGGCAGGGCCGCCAGGCACCAGCCGGCCGGCTCGGCGGCCACCAGGGGGTACACGATGGCGATCAGGCCGAGCGTGACCAGTACGGTGCCGACCAGATCCAGGCGGGCACCGGTCGCGGAGCGCGACTCGGGCACCAGGCGCCGGCTGGCCGCCACCGCCGCCACGCCGATCGGCACGTTGATCAGGAAGATGCTGCGCCAGCCGAGACCCGCGACGTCCGCGCGGATCAGCAGCCCGCCGATGAGCTGCCCGAACACGGCGCCCAGCCCCACCGCCACGCCGTAGGCGCTGAACGCGCGAGCCCGCCGGCCGCCGGTGTAGACGGTGTTGATGATGGCCAGGACCTGCGGCATCAGCAGCGCGGCGGCGGCACCCTGCACGACCCGGCCGCCGACCAGCACGCCGGCGCTCGGCGCCAACCCGCATGCCGCCGAGGCGAGCGTGAACAGGCCGAGGCCGTACGCGTACAGCCGGCGCCGGCCGTACAGGTCGCCCAGCCGGCCACCGGTGATGAGTCCCGCGGCCAGCGCCAGCCCGAATCCGGCGACCATCCACTGCACGGCCGAGGGCCCGGCCCGTAGGTCCGTCTGGATCGACGGGATCGCCACGTTGACGATGAAGAAGTCCAGCAGCGTGACGAACGTGCCGGTCAGCAGCACCAGCAGTGCGCCCCAGCCGGTCTCGGCCCGCAGCGGCATGCCTGCCGGTGCGGCGATGGTGCTCATGGCTCGCCCTTCCAGGGTTGTCATGCGGGGACCTTGTCGAGAAAGCCGTGAACCGCGGCGATCCTGCCGTCCTCGCTGAGCACGGCGACGTCGAAGCCGACGACGAGAGGCTCGCTGTCGTCCGTGCCGAGCGTCCAGGTGAACCGGGCGATGTCGTGGTGCGCGTCCACCGGGCCGGCGCTGAACCGCAGCCCCGGGAACTGTCCCTGCACGGCGGCGATCGTCGCGTCGATCGCGTCCCGGCCCTCGGCGACCGCCAGCGGGTCGGTGTACCGGCCGTGCTCGGCCCACACCTCGTCGATCAGCGCCCGCCGCCGCGCCGGATCCGTCTCGTTCCAGCTCTCCATGTACCGGTCGATGACCTTCATGACGTTTCTCCATCTCGTGTGAGGTGCCTTGAACGCTATGGAGCCGCGCCGGTCGCGGAATCTGTCACGCATCAGTACATCTGTCGGTGGGCGTCGGTAACGTCTCGGCCATGCTGTACGGGCGGGACGCGGAGCTGGCGGTGGTCGGCGAGCTGCTGGACACCGTGCGGTCCGGCGGCAGCGGCGCGCTGGTGCTGCGCGGTGAGCCGGGCATCGGCAAGACGGCGCTGCTCGCGCACGCCGACACCGCCGGGCTGCGGGTGTTGCGCGGCGTCGGCGTGGAGTCGGAGGCCGAGCTGCCGTTCGCGGGCCTGCACCTGCTGCTGCGCCCGGTGTTGGATCGGCTCGACGCGTTGCCGACGGTGCAGGCCGAGGCGTTGCGCGGTGCGCTGGGCCTGGCCGCGGCCGGCGCGCCCGACCGGTTCCTGGTCGGCCTCGCGGTGCTGTCGCTGCTGTCCGAGGTGGCCGACGACGGCCCGCTGCTGGCGGTCGTGGACGACGCTCAGTGGCTGGACCGGGCGTCTGCCGACGCGCTGCTGTTCGCGGCGCGCCGCCTCGGCGCCGAGCCGGTCGGCCTGCTCCTCGCCGCCCGCACCGACGGCTTTCCGGCGCCCGGTGTGCCGGACCTTCCGCTGCGCGGCCTGGACCCGTCCGCCGCGGCGGCGCTGCTGGCCGAGCGCGCCGCCGACCTGGACGCGGGCACGCGCTACCGGGTGCTCGCCGAGGCGGTCGGCAACCCGCTGGCGCTGATCGAGCTGCCGGCGGCGGGGTCCGCCGGTGGAGCGCTGCCCGATCGGCTGCGCGAGGCGTTCCAGGCCCGGGTGCGGACGCTGCCGGACGGCGTGCGCACCCTGCTGGAGGTGGTCGCCGCCGACGACACCGGCGACCTCGGTGTGCTGCTGCGCGCCGCCGGCAAGCTGGGCGCCGGCAGCGCCGAGCTGGACGCCGCGGTCCGGGCCGGGTTGGTGACCGCGCACGAGACGGTGTCGTTCCGGCATCCACTGGTCCGGGCCGCGGTGTGGCACGGCACACCGCCCGGCCGGCGCATCGCCGTACATGACGCGCTGGCCGCCGCGCTGGACCGCCCCGGCGACGCCGACCGTCGTGCCTGGCACCTGGCGTCGGCGACCACCGGCACCGACGAGGGGGTCGCCGCCGAGCTGGAACGCACCGCGGCGTGGGCCGGTGAGCGCAGCGGGCATGCCGCGGCGGCCGCCGCGTACGAGCGGGCCGCGCAGCTCACCGCCGAGCCCGCCGCCCACCTGCGCCGGCTCACGCTCGCCGCCGAGGCCGCGGCCGAGGCGGGCGACCTGGACCGCTCCGACGCGCTCGCCGCCCTGGCCGAGCGCTCCGGCACGGAGGATCCGCTGCTGGCGGCCCGGCTGACCGCGGTGCGCGCCGCGGCGGACTTCTGGCGCGGCGCGCTGCCGTCGGCGCACGAACGCCTGCTGCACGGTGCCACCCGGGCCGCCACCACCGACCGGCATCTGGCGCTGAGCCTGCTCGTGGAGGCGCTGCACGTCGGGTGGTACGCGGGGGAGCGGGAGCTGTCGGAGTCGGTGGCGCGGTTGCGCTCGGCGCTGCTGCCCGACGACCCGCTGACCCCGCTGGCCCGGCTGTTGATGCACACCGTCACCCCGATCGTCGGCGGGACGGGTGATGGTGACGGGGTCGACTGGGCGGCGTCCGGAGCGATGATCGCGACGGCCCGTGGCGCGGCGAACGAGCCGGGTGCGGCGATCCTCGTCGCGGGGCTCGGGCTGGTCCTCGGGCAGGAGGCGGTCACCGTCGAGTTGGCCGAGGAACAGGTGGAGCTGGCGCGCCGGCAGGGCCGGGTGGGCTGGCTACCGCAGGCGCTCTTCTACCTGGCGTGCGGCTGGCAGTTCGCGGGCTGGCAGGCCGAGGCGGCCGCGGCGGCGCAGGAGGCCCTGGCGATCGCCCGCGACACCGACCAGCGGCAGTGGATTGATCGGCTCGGCGAGCCGCTGGCGTACCTGACCGCGGTGGCCGGGGACGAGGACGGGTGCCGGCGGATCACCGATGAGGCGCTCGCCCGGGTCGCGGGCGCCGACCCGGCGTGGCAGGTGCCGTGGGTGTATGCCGCGCTCGGCCTGCTGGAGCTCGGTCACGGCCGCGCCGAGTCGGCGCTGACGTGGCTGGCGCCGCTGGCCGAGGGCCGGGCCCGGTTCCACGTCTCAGCCACCCGCAGCACACCGGACCTGGTCGAAGCCGCGGTGCGGGCCGGCCGGCCGGACGTGGCGGCCGAGGCGTTCGCCCAGTACCGACGCTGGGCCGCGCACGCCCGGCAGCCGTGGATCGACGCGGTCGTACTGCGCTGCCAGGCGTTGCTCGGCCCGGACAAGGAGGCGGGGGAGCCGTACGTCGCGGCGCTGTCCGCCTACCGCCGGCTCAACCGGCCGTTCGACGAGGCCCGCACGGCGCTGCTGTACGGGGAGTGGTTGCGCCGGGCCCGGCGTCGGGCGGAGGCACGCACCTACCTGTCCGCCGCGCTGGACGGCTTCGAGAAGCTCGGCGCGGCGCCGTGGGCGGCGCGGGCCCGCACCGAGCTGGGTGCCGCCGGTACCCCGGCGCCCCGGCGGTCGACCGGTCCCGCCGCCCGGCTCACCCCCCAGGAGCTGCAGATCGTCACGCTCGCCGCCGCCGGCCTGTCCAACAAGGACATCGCGACGCGGTTGTTCCTGTCCGCTCGCACGGTCGGCTACCACCTGTACAAGGCGTACCCGAAGCTCGGCGTGGTGTCCCGCGCCGAGCTGGCCGATCTGGATCTGAAGAGTCCCTGACCACGAGCCGCGCGACTCTCCCGGTCCTCGCCGACCGGCTCGCCCGTGGCCCTGCCGCGTCGCCGGGTCGGTGCCGCGGCCGGGGCTGCCTAGCCACGGACCAGACGTTGGAGGTGCTCGGCCTCGTGAGCCGACGGCTCGGCCGGCCGGCTGTCGAGCAGCCGCCAGCGGGTCGTCCTGCCGTCCGGGCCGGCCAGTTCGCCGCGCGCCAACGCCCGGTCGATGTCCCGCCGGACGCTCTGCTCCAGGTGCGGCTCGGTGGCGAAGAGGATGCGCAGCCGCACCTCGTCGCCCACCCGTTCGGCGCCGGTGTGGTGCGCCGCTACCGGGCAGGGCGGGTCGTGCTCCCAGTGGCCGCACAGGGCGACGGTAACGGCCGCCCCGGGTGCGCGGTCGTCGGCGTCCGGCGTCGTGCCCAGCACGGCCTGGTGGGCGTACCCCTGTCGCATGCCGACACTGTGCCACCGGGACCCGCCCCGCCGCGCCAGGAAGGGCCCCTCTTGTCGCCAGGCGTTGGGAGAGGGCCCTTCCGGGCGAGTGTCACGGGAGGTTCGGGTAGAGGGCGGCGACCCCCCCGGAAAGGCCGGCCAGGACGTTGCGAGAGGTGTCGTCGGCGACGATCTCGTACCGGTCGGCCTCGATGCCGTCGACCGCGATCCGGGCGATCTCCGCCGGGTCGGACTTCGGCCCGGTCACCCCGGCGGTCATGTCGGTGTCCATGTACCCGACGTGCAGGCCGGCGACCCGGACGCCCCGGTCGGCGAGCTGGGCGCGCAGCGCGTTGGTCATCGACCACTCGGCGGCCTTGGCCGCGCCGTACGCGCCGACCTGGGGGAATGTGATCCAGGACAGGGCGGAGAGGATGTTCAGGACGGTCCCGCCGCCGTTGGCCGCGATCCGGGGCGCGAAGGCCCGCACCACCGACAGGGTGCCGAGGTAGTGGGTCTCCAGCTCCAGCCGGATCTTGGCGAGGTCACCGTCGAGCAGGTCCGCCCCGGTGCTCACCCCGGCGTTGTTGATCAACAGGGTGACGTCACCGGCCAGCTCGGCGGCGGCGCGGACGGATTCCGGGTCGGTGATGTCCAGCCGGACCGGGGTGACCCCGGGCAGGTCGACTGTGTCCGTGTTGCGGGCGCCCGCGTAGACGGTGGCGCCCCGGGCCGACAGCTCGGCGGCCAGGTGCCGGCCGAAGCCGCGGTTGGCCCCGGTGACCAGGGCCGTACGTCCGGCGATCTTCATGTCTCGCTCCTGAGGGTGTGGCAGGGAAGGGTGGATCAGGTGGGAAGCAGGCCCGGGCCGGGCAGCACGTCCACCTCGCCGGGCGGCACGTCGTGCCCGGCTTCGCAGCGCAGCGCCACCTGCACGGGCGCCCCGCAGTCGTGGTGCGCCACCCGGACCGACGGCTCGTCGACGGCGTACGCGTCGCCCCACTGGCGCAGGGCGGCGAGCACCGGCAGCAGGTCCCGGCCCTTCGGGGTGAGCAGGTACTCGTCCCGGGTGCGCTGGCCGGGCTCCCGGTAGGGCCGCCGCTCCAGCAGTCCGTCGGCGACGAGCTGTTTGAGCCGGGCGGCGGCGACCGGCTCGCTGACCCCGGCCCGGCGGGCGAAGTCGTCGAACCGGCGGGTGCCGAACGAGGCCTCGCGCAGCAGGAGCAGCGTGGTCCGGTTGCCGACCACGTCGAGCGCCCGGGCGATCGAGCAGTTGGCGGTCGACCAGGTGTCGCGCTGGGCGAGGAAGTCCGTCATGCCGGTGACGCTACCCGAGCTGACTTAGGGCGAGCAAAGCCAGCTTTCTCACGTCCCGGCCGGGAATAAGCCGCTCAGAGCTGGCCGGTGTAGAAGCCGAACCGGGCCAGGGGCTCGACGATCACCCGCTCCTCCCAGGACAGGTGCGACAGCAGGGTGTCGGTGAGCAGGTCCACCGCCTCCTGGAGCTCGGTGAAGTCGCCCGGCTGCCGGATCAGGTTCACCAGGGCCCGGTCCACGCCCTCGACCACCTCGTGGATCACCACGTGCTCCTCGGCCAGCCGGTCCAGCACCGGCCCCAGCCCGGCGTCCGAGCGGCGCAGGTGCGGGAAGATCGAGTTGTCCTCCAGGCCGTGGTGCTGCGTCACCACCGTGCAGTACGCGGCGCAGTACGCGCCCAGCGTCCAGTTGTTCTGCCGCATGGTCATCTCGTGCAGCGCCGCCCGGGCCGCCCCGGCGGAGACCGCCCCGCGTCTGACCTGTTCGAGCAGGTCACGCAGCTGATGCAGCTCCTGACGCAGGTGGTCGTGCACGTCCACCAGGTGCTGCCCGGCGGCCTGCCCGTGCGGGGTGTAGACGTGCCCGGCCGGCGCGGGCGGGGACGCGGGCCGGGTGGACTCGTCCCAGAGCCGGCGCGCGCTCAGCCGTACCCCCGGATCGGGGGTGGGGGTGACCGCGAGGCCGGTGGACCCGCCGGCCTGGACCGCCGCCCGCTCCTCCTGTACGGCGCGGGCCCGGCTGCCGGGCGTGGTGCGTTCGGCGGCGACCAGCTCGCGCACCGCGGGCGCGATCTCCTGGCCGAACAGCTGGATGGCCCGGGGCTCGTCGCTGCCGAGGATGAAGGTGGAGATCCCGTGGTCCAGGGCCAGCCCGGCCAGCTCCTCCACCCACTGCTCGGGCGGCCCTTTCAGGAAGCCGGTCGCGGAGCGGGTGAACGTGCCGTTGACGTTGAGCAGCCGCCGCACCGCCGCCGGGTCCCGGCCGGCGGCCGCCGCGCCCTCGTCGACCAGCGCGTTGAGGGCCGGCAGCTCCGCCGGTCCCTTCGGCAGGTACGCCAGCGACGGCAGCCAGCCGTCCGCCGCCCGCCCGACCAGCCGCAGCATCCGCGGCTTGTACGCGCCGACCCAGATCCCGACCGGGTGCGCCGGCGCGGGTCCGCGCTTCGCCCCGACCACCCGGTAGTGCTCGCCCTCGACCCGGACCATGCCGCGCCGGCCGGTGTCCCACACCTCGCGGATCACCCGGATCGCCTCGTCCAGGGCGTCCACCGCCTGCCCGGGGCTGAGCCGCCGCCCGCCGACCGCCTCGATCGCCTCCCAGAACGCGCCGGCGCCCAGCCC
Source organism: Micromonospora sp. NPDC051924 (assembly GCF_055586005.1). NCBI lineage: Bacteria > Bacillati > Actinomycetota > Actinomycetes > Micromonosporales > Micromonosporaceae > Micromonospora > Micromonospora sp. NPDC051924. The sequence goes on along the minus strand of NZ_JBVJJA010000003.1, from coordinate 148,458 downwards.
CAGCTCCACCCGGCCGCCGGTGAGCAGGTCGAGGCTGGCCACGCTGCGGGCGAGGACCACCGGCTGGCGCAGCGGCAGGTTCAGCACGTTGCCGGCCAGTCGGACCCGGCTGGTCGCCGCGGCCACGAACGACATCAGCGTCCAGGTGTCCAGGAACCCCGGCTGGTACGGGTGGTCCTGGAAGGTGACCAGGTCGAGGCCGGCCTGCTCGCAGAGCTTGGCCAGCGCCACCACCTGCTCCGGTCGCCCGGCGGTGGGGGTGAGGAAGCCGCCGAAGAGCAGCTCGTGTCCGTGGTCGGTCATGTCCGTCTTCGCCACCTCGTCCGATCTTGCGCGAACCTCCGCCACGGTAGTCCGCTCCGGCGCCGGCCCGCCCGGCGGTTCCGGAACCTGCAAGGATTGTTCACAGTCGATGCGTGCGGGCGTAGGGTCCGGTCAACGGCCTCAGCGTTCCTCCGGAAGGAGCGACCCGTGATCCGTCACCGCCACCGTCCCCTCCCGCTCGTCCTGCTCCTCGTCGCGTTCACCGCCCTGACCGCGCCCGCCCGGGCCTCCGCCGCCGGCCTGCCCTACCAGGACCCGACGCTGCCCGTCGCCACCCGCGTCGCCGACCTGCTCGCCCGGATGACCCTGGACGAGAAGATCGGCCAGATGACCCAGGCCGAGCGCGGTTCGGTCACCACGAGCGACCTGACCACCTACCGGCTCGGCTCGATCCTCTCCGGCGGCGGTTCGGCGCCCTCGCCGAACACCGCCACCTCCTGGGCCGACATGTACGACGGCTTCCAGCGCGCCGCCGTCGCCACCCCGCTCGGCATCCCGATGATCTACGGGGTGGACGCCGTGCACGGCCACAACAACGTGTACGGGGCGACGATCTTCCCGCACAACATCGGGCTCGGTGCCACCCGCGACGCGGCCCTGGTGCAGCAGATCGGCCAGGCCGTCGCCGAGGAGATCACCGGCACCGGCGTGGACTGGGACTTCGCCCCCTGCCTCTGCGTCGCCCGCAACGACCGGTGGGGGCGCACCTACGAGTCCTTCGGCGAGACCCCCGACCTGCCGTCCAACCTGTCGACCCTCATCACCGGCCTGCAGGGCAGCACCCTCGGCGGCCCCACCTCGGTGCTCGCCACCGCCAAGCACTACGTCGGCGACGGCGGCACCACCGGCGGCGACGACCAGGGGAACACCCAGCTCAGTGAGGCCGACCTGCGGGCCATCCACCTGCCCCCGTTCCAGGCCGCGGTCCAGCGCGGGGTCGGCGCGGTGATGATCTCCTACAGCAGCTGGAACGGCGTGAAACTGCACGGCCACCAGTACCTGATCACCACCGTCCTCAAGGGAGAGCTCGGCTTCTCCGGCTTCGTCGTCTCCGACTGGAACGGCATCGACCAGATCGACGGCAGCGCCGGCTTCACCGCCGCCGAGGTGAGCACCGCGATCAACGCCGGCATCGACATGGTGATGGTGCCCACCGCCTGGAAGAGCTTCATCAGCACCCTGCGCGCCGAGGTGCAGAACGGGCACGTGCCGATGAGCCGGATCGACGATGCCAACCGCCGCATCCTCACGAAGAAGTTCGAACTGGGGCTCTTCGAGCGCCCGTACACCGACCGGAGCTGGACCCCGACGGTGGGCAACGCGGCCCACCGGGGCCTTGCCCGGCAGGCCGTGCGCCAGTCCCAGGTGCTGCTGAAGAACAGCGGCGGCGTCCTGCCGCTGGCCCGGGACAACAACAAGATCTTCGTGGCCGGCAAGAACGCCGACAACATCGGCAACCAGAGCGGCGGTTGGACCATCTCCTGGCAGGGCTCGTCGGGCAACATCACCCCCGGCACCACCATCCTCCAGGGCATCCGCGCCGCCGTCGGGCCGACCACCACGGTCACCTACAACCAGCGCGGCACCGGCATCGACGGGACCTACCGGGCCGCGATCGCGGTGGTCGGCGAGACACCGTACGCCGAGGGGCAGGGCGACCGGACCGGCAGCATGAGCCTGGACCGTGAGGACCTGCGCACTATTTCGACGCTGCGCAACGCCGGCGTGCCGGTGATCGTGGTGCTGGTCTCCGGCCGGCCGATGGACATCTCGGCCGAACTGCCCAGGTGGGACGCGCTGCTGGCCTCCTGGCTGCCCGGCACCGAGGGCGCCGGCGTCGCCGACGTCCTCTTCGGCGGGTACGCACCCACCGGCAAACTGCCGATGACCTGGATGAACTCGGTCAGCCAGCAGCCCATCAACGCCGGCGACGGGCAGGTGCCGCTCTTCCCGCAGGGCTACGGCCTGACGTACTGAAGGGACGCGTACGGGACCGGCGTGGACGGTCACTGTGGGTGATGAGCCCGCGTGTACGCCACGCCGGTTCCGCGCGCAACCCGAGCCGTGACGTCGTCGCTCGGCCGGGTGAAGAACTTCACAAGAAGTGGGCATTCGTCCGAAAGGGTTCCTAACGTCGTATCCGTTCGCGATCGCGGACACCACGGGCCGGTAACGCCTAATCCCGCCACCGGCCCGGCGGTACCTGGACCTCACGGCGGGAGCGGGGGACCCACACGTTCCTCGGTGCTCGACACCTCGGGGTGAAGCCGCCATCGGCGGCCGGGCTCCTCGGCCCGAACCCGACAGCTCACCTCGTCGGCGTGGAGGAAACCCAACATGGCAAGTGAACACGTCGCTCGTCACCGACGGACCACGCAGCGTCGCCTCGCCGTCGGGGCGCTCGTCGTCGGCGCCGCCACCGGCGCCGCCGCCATCCTCGGCCCGGCCGCACCGGCCAGCGCCTCCAGCGTCAACTGGGACGCCATCGCCCAGTGCGAGTCCGGCGGCAACTGGCACATCAACACCGGCAACGGCTACTACGGCGGCCTCCAGTTCTCCAAGAGCACCTGGAACGGCTACGGCGGTCAGACGTACGCCGCCCGCGCCGACCTGGCCAGCCGCAGCGAGCAGATCGCCATCGCCGAGAAGGTCCTCGACGGGCAGGGCATCGGCGCCTGGCCGGTGTGCGGCAAGAAGGGCGGCTCGTCCAAGCACTACTCGTCCAAGTCGGACGGTGGGTCGAAGAAGTCGACCAGGAAGGCCACCAAGGACCGGTCCTTCCGGGGTGACCGGCCGGCCACCCGCAAGCACCGCTCCACCACCCCGAGCACCGGCGGCACCTACGTCGTCAAGCCCGGTGACACCCTGTCCGAGATCGCCGACGCGCACCACCTCGTCGGCGGCTGGCAGGCGCTGTACGAGCGCAACAAGCGCGTGGTCGGTGCCGACCCGGGGCTGATCTTCCCGGGCCAGAAGCTGCGCCTGCGCTGAGGCACCACGGAATCCGGCCTCCCGGCGGATCCGCGCGGAACGCCCGACCGGGCAACCGGTCGGGCGTTCCGCGTCTCGCGCACTGACCCGGTGCCTCGCTCAGCCCGTCTCCGCCAGGCCCGACGCGGGCCCGGGCAGCAGGAACGCGGCGAGCCCGGCGCCGAGCAGACACCCGCCGGCGTTCGCGGCGATGGCGGCGGTGACGCCGTGGAGCACCGCCCCGCCGTCGGTGCCCAGGCCGTGCACCACCGCGGCCAGCACCGCGGACATCACCGGGATACCGACGGTGATGCCCACCTGCTGGCTGAGCGTGGCGATGCCGGTCGCCAGCCCCTGCTCGCCGTCGGGCAGGCCGGATGTCGCCGTCACCATGAAGCCGACGATCACCACCAGGTTGGCGACCCCACCGACGAACGTGGCGACGAGCAGCAGCAGCATCCACCCCCGGTCCGCACCGAGCAGGAGCAGCGGCGCGGTCGCGGCGGCCTGAGCCAGGAAACCGGCCACGATCGTTCGCCGGCCCCCCCAGGCGGCCACCAGCCGTGGCCCCAGCACGCCGCCGAGCACGGTGCCGATGCCGAGGACGGCGAAGGAACCGCCGGCGACCAGCGGCGGAAGCCCGAGCACTCGCTGCAGATAGAGGGTGAGCAGGAACACCAGGGACGTCTCGGTGGCGAAGGCGAGCAGCCCGAGGAGGTTGCCCCAGCGTACGGTCGGGCGGCGCAGCACCGCGGCGGGTACCAGCGGCGCGGCGGCCCGCCGCTCCACCGCCCCGAACGCGACCAGCAGCACGGCCCCCACGGCGAGCGCCGCCAAGGCTCGTCGGTCGGTCCACCCGTGTTCACCGGCGGCCGTCAGCCCGTACACGAACGCCAGCAACCCACCGGTGACGGTGAACGAGCCGGGCAGGTCGAGCCGGGGCCGCCGGGGTGGCCGGCTCTCGGCCACCACCAGCGGGGCCACGGCCAGCACCGCGGCCGCCACCACCGCGTTGACGAAGAACGCCCACCGCCAGCTCAGCAGGTCGGTCAGCAGGCCGCCGAGGATCGCCCCGGTGGTGAAGCCGGCGGCCATCAGCGCCCCGTTGAGGCCGAGCGCCCGGTCCCGGGCCGGACCTTCCGGGAACGTGGTGGTCAGCAGTGACAACGCGGCCGGGGTGACCGCTGCGGTGGCCAGGCCCTGGGCGACCCGCGCCGCGATCAGCACGCCGGGACCGGTGGCAAGACCGCCGACCAGCGACGAGAGGCCGAGCACCGCGATCCCGGCGAGGAACAGCCGGCGCCGGCCGAACAGGTCCGCGACCCGCCCGAACAGCAGCGTGAAACCGGCCGCGCAGAGCGCGAACGACGTGCCGATCCACTGCAGCGTGTCCAGCCCGAACCCGACCTCCCGGCCGATCACCGGAAGCGCGACGGTCAGGATGGAGAAGTCCACGGCGAGGGTGAAGCTCGCGGTGAGCAGCACGGCCAGCGCGAGCCCGGCACGCCGGGTCGGCGCCGGGCGCGGCGTGACGGCGGGGGAATCCAGACGGGTCATCGAGGTCCTTTCTTGCGGTCGACGGGACGTCCACGGGACGACCCGGGACCACCGTCGGTCCGGCCGGCGTGGCCGGCCAGCACCCTGCCCTGCCTGGTCTGCGGCTGCCTGTCACCGGCAGGGACAGGCAACGGGGTGCCGGACCGGGCAGGATGGGGCGATGACCGCACCGCACCGCCCGGGCGCCGGGGACCTCGGCGAATTCCTGCGCAGCCGGCGCGCCCGGCTCACCCCTGAAGACGTCGGCGTCGTCTCGTACGGCGCCCGACGGGTCCCCGGGTTGCGGCGGGAGGAGCTGGCCCAACTGGCCGGCGTCAGCGTCACCTACTACACGCGGCTGGAGCAGGGGCAGAGTGCCAACGCGTCGGACGCGGTCATCGAGGCGCTGGCCCGGGCCCTGCGGCTCACCGACGACGAGCTCGCCCACCTGCACGACCTGGCCCGGCCCCGGCCCGGCCGGCGGCGCCGGTCGGCGCGTCCCGACACCGCCGGCCGGGGCGTGCGGCAGTTGATCGCGGCGATGACCGAGGTGCCGGCGCTGGTGCTCGGCCGGCGTACCGAAGTGCTGGCCTGGAACCCTCTGGCGCATCGGCTCCTCGCCGGTCACCTCGACCTCGACGCCCCGGACCGGCCCGTGGACCGGCCCAACCTGACCCGGATGCTCTTTCTCGACTCGCACACCCGCGACCTGCACGTGCGGTGGGACGACGAGGCCGTCCGGGCGGTCGCCGGGCTGCGGCTGGTGGCCGGCCGGCACGCCGACGACCGGGAACTCGCCGAGCTGATCGGCGAGCTGTCGATGAAGAGCGCCGCCTTCGCCGCCCTGTGGTCCCGCCATCCGGTGCACACCTGCGTCTCCGGCGCCAAGCGGCTCCGGCACCCCGTGGTGGGAGAGTTCGACCTCGACTTCGAGATGCTGCACCTGCCCGGGGACGCCGGGCACCGGCTGATGACCTACCCGGCGGCGGCCGGTTCCCCGGCCGAGGCCGCACTCCGCCTGCTCCAGGCGGATCTCCGCGCCGAGCCGTTCCGCGTACGCCAGCGGGCGTGACCCGGGGTCGGACCCGGTTCCGGTTCGACCCCGTCGGCGGCAGCAGCCAGGTTTGGGCCCTCGGTACCGGGGCAACCCCGGGCATGCCGGTCGCCGTCGACGATCCGCCACTGCCGACGCGCCTCCAACTGGAGGTGACCGCCGCGTGCAACCTGCGCTGCCTGATGTGCCTGGTCCGCTACCGGCCGCCGGTCAACAAGCTGGCCGGCGCGATGCGCCCGGAGCTGTTCCACCGGGTGGTGGACGACACGCCCGGGCTGCGCGACCTCACCCTCCAGGGGCTCGGCGAGCCGCTGCTGTCGCCGTACCTCATGGAGATGATCGCGGCCGCGGTGGCGCGGGACATCGTGGTCGGGTTCAACACCAACGCCACCCTGCTGACCCGGCGGCGGGCCGAGGAGCTGGTGGCCAGCGGGGTGGGCTGGATGCACGTCTCGCTGGACGGCGCCCGGGCCGAGGCGTACGAGCGGGTGCGCGACGGCGCCGACTTCGACACGGTGCTGGCGAACCTGGCCGGCCTGGTGGCGGCGAAGCGGGCGGTGGGCAGCGACACCCCGTGGATCCGGGTCGTCTTCGTCGCCATGCGGGACACCGTCGACGAGCTGCCCGAGCTGGTCCGGCTGCTCGGCCGGGTCGGCGTCGACGAGCTGCACGTGCAGAACTTGTCGCACAGCTTCTCCGACGCCGACCCGGCCGGCCGGTACGCGGAGATCCGCGAGTTCACCGCCGACCAGGCGCTCTGGACCGGCGTGGACACGGAACGGGCCACCGAGGCCTTCACGCGGGCCGCGGCCGAGGCCGGCCGGCTCGGCGTACGCCTGCGCCTGCCCCGCACCGCCACGCCGCCCGACGGGCCCGGTTGCTCCTGGCCCTGGGACGCGGCCTACATCACCAGCACCGGCGTGGTGCAGCCCTGCTGCATGGTGATGGGCGACGACCGGGTGCGGCTCGGCACGGTGGGGGAGCGGTCCTTCCCGGAGATCTGGTACGGCGAGGAGTACCGGGCGTTCCGGCGGCGACTGGCCGGCGACACGCCGCCGGAGGTGTGTCAGGGCTGCTCCCTGTACCGGCGGACGTTCTGACGCGTGCGCGCACCGGTGCCGTCGGAGGCGGTTGCTATCGTCACGGTGCTCCGGAAAGACGTGAAGAAAGCGCGGCTATGACCAACGACCCGTTCTCCGCGGCCGCGAGCCTCGACGAGCTGCTCACCCAGACCCAGCAGGCGCTGACGTCCATGCGGGCCCGCGCCGCCGAGGACACCGACGCCGATCCCGGGCGGCTGCTGCGCGCCGAGGGGGCGGCGGCCGGCGGCCGGGTGCGGGCGGTGGCGGTCCAGGGTGGCCGCATTGAGTCCCTGACCGTCGACCCGGCCCTGGCCATGGCGGGGTGGGACAGCGTCCGCGGATCGGTCGTCGAGGCGGTCAACGCCGCCCTCGCCGAGCTCGACACGCAGGTCAGCTCCTCGGCCCGCGCCGACGTCGACGCCCTCGCCGCGCGCCTCGGCGGCCTTCAGGAGCAGTCGGTGCGCCAGATGGAGATGTTCAGCCAGGCGATGGAGGGCGTGGTCGCCCGGCTCAACCGGGCCGGGGACGGCGCTGCTCGGGTCGACCGCTCCGCATGAGGCGCTGACACGACGAAGCGGCCGGCCGTCGGGAGGACGACGACCGGCCGCTCCGGTGTTGATCAGCTCAGGTTGACCGCGGTGTCGTCGATGACGAACGAGGTCTGCAGGGAGCTGTCCTCAACCCCGCTGAACGAGATGGAGGCGGTGGTGCCGGCCAGCGACGAGACGTCGAAGGACTTCTGGACGTAGCCGGAGGCCGCGTTCACGTTGGAGTAGGTGGCCAGGGTGGTGCTGCCCGCCTTGACGGTCAGCTTGTCGTAGGCCGTGGAGCCCGACTCCGCGGTGTCGATGTGCAGCCAGAAGGTGAGGGTCGCCCGGCAACCCGACGGGATCGTCACCGACTGGGACAGGGTGTCGGTGTGCGACGAGCCGTAGCCGTCCATCCAGGCGTTCCAGGTGCCGCTGTGGGTGGGCTGACCCTGGGAGCCGTACTGGCCGATGACGCCGGAGGAGGCGGACCAGCTCACGTTGCCGGACTCGAAGCCGGGGTTGGCCAGCTTCTGGCCGGAGCAGGAGCCGGTGGGCGGCGGGGTGGTGGTGCCGGAGCAGGTCGGGTCACCCGACTGGGCCGGCACGCTGACCGCGTCCCAGGCGGCCTTGACGGTGTTGAACTCGGTGCAGCCGGTGCTGCCGTAGAGGTTCTTCGCCGCCTGCAGGGTCCAGGTGCGGTACTTCAGGTACGACGACGACGTGGTCTTCAGCAGCATCGCGTTGTACATGATCTTGATGGCCTTCTGGATGCCCAGGCCGGTCACGGTGCTGCCGTTGCAGGTCGGGCTGGTCGGCTGGCCGTTGGTCGGGTTGGTGCCCATGGCCAGCAGGTAGAACCAGTGGTTGCCCGGGCCGGCCGCGGCGTGCACCTCGGTGCTCGGGATGCTGCTGGAGTAGCAGTTCGGGTCGCCCAGCGCCGACGGGTTGTACATGTTGCGGATCGGGCCGCTGCCCACCAGGTTGACCTTCTCGCCGACCAGGAAGTCGGGAGCGTCGTAGGTGGACGGCTCGTTGGCGTACCACTCGGTGGCCGCGCCGAAGGTGTCGGCGACGAACTCCTGGGTGCCGCTGCCGGAGATGCCGCCCGGGGTGTGGTCGTCGATGCCGTGGCCGATCTCGTGCGCGACCACGTCCATCGAGCCGATCCAGCCGCCGGCGGTGTTCTTGCCGATCTGGACCTGGGTGCCGTCGTAGTAGGCGTTCTGGTCGTTCAGGCCGACCCGGATCGGCCAGTAGCCGCCGTTGCCGTCGGCGCCGTTGCGGCCGAGCCACGCCGAGAGCATCTTGTCCTCGGTCTGCGCGCCGAAGAACGCGTCGACGCAGCCGGTCTCCTTGTTGGTGGCGGTGCCGTTGCCCCAGACGTCGTCCGAGCCGCTGAACGTGGTGTTGGTGGCCGCGTCCTGGCAGACCAGGGTGGTCTTGCTCGGGTCCTTCATGGAGTACGTGCTGCCCGACAGCGTGGTGGTCAGGGTGACCGGGCCGTTCCAGGCGCCGGTGCCGCTGCCGCGCACGACGTGCTCCTGCGTCCGCAGGACCTTGCCGGTGAGGGCGTCGACGTCGACGGTGAGGCGGCTCGGGCCGTCGGCCTTGGTGCCGCGCACGGTGGTCTCCCAGGCCAGCGCCGGCCTGGCGCCGAGCGTGTAGACGACCAGGGTGCTGCCCTCGACGGTGGTGACCGTCTTGAGCTGGGCCCGGGCGGTCTGTTCGGCGGCGGCCGAGGTCAGCTTCGGCGTGGTGGCGAGGCTGCCGATGGCCTGCTCCTGCGCGACCGAGGCGTACTTCAGGTTGCCGGCGGCGTCGGTCGCCAGCACGAAGTCACCACCGGTGACCGGAAGGCCCTTGTAGGTGCGCTCGTAGGAGACGTACTGGGTGCCCTCGGAGGAGAAGACCTGCTTCTGCACGAACGCCTCGTCAGCGCTCGCGTGCAGGTACGAGGGACGGGAGGCGACCAGCGCGCTGGCCGCGTTGGCGGCGATCGCACGGGCCTGGGCGGCGTCGGGGGCGGGACTGGGTGGGGCGGCCTGCACGGCCGCGGCGGTGCCAGCGGCGATCAGGCCGGCCGCAGCCGCACCTGAGAGCGCGGCAAGGCGGGGTGAGAGCTTCAAGGGGGTGTGCTCCTGTTCCTAGGCGCGCCGCACGGAGCCCGGTGGGGGCGCATGGCGCGGTACAGCTGTGAGGCGGGCGACGGCCGTTCTCCGAGGCTTTGCCGGCGTGGCCCCGGTTCGACAGATCGACCGCCAGAGCCGCCGGGGGTCGGCGACTCGTTGGTGCACAATCACACGGCCCCGGGGCCGGAGCAATGGGTGACCCAGGCAACCGTCGCCTTTCGGTCGCGGCACAGAATGGCAACAATTGACGAAGCTATGATCTTCTATAGCCCCTGATCAGGGCTAACGGGCTCCGGAATGGATGGCGGCACGCCTAATTTGCGCCTATTGCCGCGCCTGGCTGATGGCGCGCATTCCCCCTCGGTCAAGGTGTGGATCAGCCCGGGGCCTTCCGGCTCGGCGGCGCGTGCCGAACGGGCCCGCGATGATCATCCGTACGGCCGATGTCACGGCGGAGTGCCGACTCGATTACCGATCAGTAACGAATAATCGATAAACGCGGATGGGTTGTCACATCGGCCCTTTCCCGCGACCGAACGGGACGGCGGGCCGATCAGGCCGGCGGCATGGCGTTGAGCAGCGCGCCGATCAGGCCTGCCGGGTCCAGGGTGGCGGGCCGGTCACTGACCTGGCCGTCACCCAGTTCAACCACCCGCCACCGGCCGTCGGCGTGGCGGGCCAGGTCGACCGTCACGAACGGCAGGTCGAGCGCGGCGACCGCCGGGATCAGGACGGAGACATCCGGCCGGTCCGGCCCGGGCGACTCCTCGGCAGAGTCCGGGTGCGCGCCGACCAGCGCGCAGCGGCCGTCGATCCACCAGGTCCGCACCTCGGCGCCGGTGAGCGCCTCGAAGCGGCGGAGCACGAAGCCGCCGGTGAAGTCGTCCTGCCGTAGCTCCCGCAACCGGGTGGCGACCCGCCAGGCGGCCTCGCCGTCGGCGAGGTCCGGGACGAAGGCCGCCTCGTGCCAGTGGTGCTTGGCCGACTTCACGTGGTCGCGCAGCACGGCCGGTCCCGGGCCGAGGGCGTGCCGGGCGTCGTCGAACGCCGCCCGGTCCGATCCCACCGTCCAGGTGGACGCGGGGGTGACGGCGGCCAGGGCGGCGTACCAGCCGGGCAGCTCGTGGGCGCGGCGGTACCGCGCCGGGGTGGTCCACAGGTGCACGTCCCGGCCGGCCAGGGCCGCGGCGAGGGTCGCGTACCGGTCGCTCGACAGCATCCAGCCCCGGTAGACGGCCGGCCCCGGGGTCCGTACCGCGGCCACCGCCCGGGCCGGGTCCCTGCCAGCAGCGAGCAGGTCGTGGTCGACCAGGGCGACCGCCGCTCCGGCGGCGCGGGCGGCGTCGGCCTCGGGCGCGAAGTGCGGGTCGGGTCGGCGCGGCCGGAGCGGGTCGGCGGGAAACAGCAGCAGCATGCGCCCATCGTGCCGGTGGAAGGAATCTGCCGACTACTTTCGTTTGCTGCGTAGAAAAGTAGTCACGGAACCAACGAAAGCTATGGACACGCTGAAGGTAAGTCAGTAGTGTCGGGCACCATCAATATGTTTCGTCGAGATGAACTACCCGGCACGGTAGGTCTCGACTGTGGCCCATCGGCGGCGCAACCCGTCGGATGACCACGACCGGCCAGCGATGGCCGTACCCCGGGTCAACGCACCACGGCGGCCCCGCCTCACGGGCCGACCGACCGTCCGTACCCGACCGACTCCGTCAGCTCCGACGCACCGCCGTGCGCGGCGAACAGCCGCCGACGTGGTGACAGCTCTGCATGCACATCGGACGACCGTGGCCGCCGGCCACGGCCGGGGATCCGTGCGGCCTGGGAGGGGTCGCGCGGGCTGCTGAACCCGCATCCACAGCTCCGCCGGACCGACGACACCCGACGCACGTTCCGCCCGCTGTCTCCCGGACCGCGAAAGAGGCTTCCCATGACTCCACATCCACCGCCGCGCCGGCACTCCCTGAGCCGACTCCGGAGATCGGTGGCCGCCCTCGCCGCCCTGGCGCTGCTGACCACCGGCCTCTCCTCGTCCCCGGCGAACGCGCGGCCGACCGACCCGGAACGGTCCGCGTCGGCCGCCGCCCCAGCGCCCTTGCAGGCCCAGGTGCTCACCTGGACGGCGGGCGACAACTTCCTGGCCTACCGGTCGGCGCCCACCACCGCCGTCGCCGGCCCGGCCACCCTCGTCTTCGAGAACAGCGCCGCCACCGGCAACACCACCGGGATGCAGCACACCCTGACCTTCGAGACCGGCGACTCGCGCTACAACAGCGACGTCGACGTCAACATCCTGGCCGATCCGACGGACGCCAACGGGGGTCGCTGGACGGTCGACGTGGTGCTCTCCCCGGGCACCTACCGGTACTTCTGCTCGATCCCCGGCCACGGCGGCATGACCGGCCTGCTGGTGGTCAGCGACGGCGGCTCGGACACCACGGCCCCCACCGTGACCGCCGCGGTGACGGGAACGAAGGACGCCAACGGTAACTACGTCAGCGCCGCCACGGTCACCCTGTCCGCGTCGGACAGCGGCTCGGGCGTGGACCGGGTCGAGTACTCGCTCGACGGTGGCACGTACGGCACCTACTCGGCGCCGGTCACCGTGAACCAGCCGGGCCAGCACACGGTGAGCTACCGGGCGACCGACAAGGCGGGCAACACGTCGCCGGTGCAGCAGGTGTCGTTCACGGTGGTCGAGCCGGCCCCGACGGACACCACCCCGCCGACGGTCACCGCCGCGGTGACCGGGCAGAAGGACGCCAACGGCAACTACGTCGGCAGCGCCACCGTCACCCTGTCCGCGACCGACACCGAGTCCGGGGTGGACCGGGTCGAGTACTCCCTGGACGGTGCCGCCTACGCGGCCTACTCCGCGCCGGTCACGGTCAACCAGGCCGGCCAGCACACGGTCAGCTACCGGGCCACCGACAAGGCCGGCAACACCTCCTCGTCCCAGCAGGTGTCGTTCACGGTGGTGGAGCCGCCGCCGACGGACACCACCCCGCCGACCGTCACCGCCGCGGTGACGGGAACGAAGGACGCCAACGGCAACTACGTCAGCGCCGCCACGGTCACCCTGACCGCCAGCGACAGCGGCTCCGGCGTTGACCGGGTCGAGTACTCGCTCGACGGGCAGCCCTACGCCGCCTACTCCGCGCCGGTCGTGGTCAACCAGCCGGGCCAGCACACGGTGAGTTACCGGGCGACCGACAAGGCGGGGAACACCTCGTCGGCGCAGCAGGTGTCGTTCACGGTGGTCGAGCCGGCCCCGACGGACACCACCCCGCCGACCGTCACCGCCGCCGTGACCGGGCAGAAGGACACCAACGGCAACTATGTCGGCAGCGCCACGGTCACCCTCTCCGCCACCGACACCGGGTCCGGAGTGGACAAGGTCGAGTACGCCCTCGACGGCGGCGCCTATGTCGCGTACACCGCTCCGGTCACCGTGAACCAGGCGGGCCAGCACACGGTGAGTTACCGGGCGACCGACAAGGCGGGGAACACCTCGTCGGCGCAGCAGGTGTCGGTCACGGTGGTCGAGCCGGCCCCCACGGACACCACTCCGCCGACCGTCACCGCCACGGTGACGGGCACGAAGGACACCAACGGCAACTACGTCGGCGGCGCCACGGTCACCGTGACCGCGAGCGACAGCGGCTCGGGGGTGGACCGGGTCGAGTACTCGCTCGACGGGCAGCCCTACGCCGGGTACACCGCCCCGGTGACGGTCAACCAGGTCGGCCAGCACACGGTGAGCTACCGGGCCACCGACAAGGCCGGCAACACCTCGTCGCCGCAGACCGCGTCGTTCACCGTCGTCGACCCGCCCGCGCCGGACACCACCCCGCCGACCGTCAGCGCCGCGCTCACCGGCCAGCTCGACGACGACGGCGCGTACGTGGGCAGTGCCACGGTGACCCTGACCGCCGCCGACAGCGGCTCGGGGGTGGACCGGATCGAGTACTCCCTCGACGGGGAGCTCTACGCCCGGTACTCCGCCCCGGTCACCGTCGACCGGCCCGGCCAGCACACGCTGAGCTACCGGGCCACCGACAAGGCCGGCAACACCTCGGGCGCCGCCTCGGTCACCTTCACCGTGGTGGCCAGTGGGCCGCAGCCCGACTGCGTGAAGGACACCCGGCCGACCGTCTGGGTCGGCACCGTCGACAGCGGCGTACCGAACCGGGTGGTCGACGGCGACTGCACGATCAACAACGTCATCGAGGACGAGAAGAGCTGGGCCAACCACGGCGCGTTCGTCTCGTACGTCACCGCGGTCGCCGAGCACCTGCACCACCTGGGTGTCATCACCGACCAGGAGCACGGCAAGCTGGTCAGCGCCGCCGGCCGCTCCGGCGTCGGCAAGCCGCTGGGCAAGGACGGCTACCAGCCGATCCTCGACTCCACTGCGGCGTCCTTCGGTCGCTGGCAGCACGTCGGCGCGGGCGGCTTCAGCCGCAACGCCGACGGGTCGGTCACCAGCACGGCGGTGCCCGGGCTCGGCATGCTCTGGTACCCGGTGTCCGCGTACAGCGACTTCTCCCTGAAGCTGCAGTGGCGCGACGACGCCCCCGGTGCCGGCCGGGCCAACAGCGGCGTCTTCGTCCGCTTCCCCGACGTGCGGAACCACCCGACCGAGTCCCGCCCCGAGTGGGTCGCCATCAAGTACGGCCACGAGCTGCAGATCCTCGACCGGCCCGACGGCGACCAGTACAAGAGCGGCTCGGTGTACGGCTTCGACCGGGTCGACCTGGCCGGCGCCGGGGTCACCCCGAAGGGCACCTGGAACGACTACGAGATCCGCGTGGTCGGCCAGCACTACTCCGTCTTCCGCAACGGCGTGCTGATCAACGAGTACGTGAACAACCCGGGCGCGGTCTTCGACCCGGCGCGGGCGGACGACCCGGGCACCACCGGGCGGCAGAGCGCCAGCGGATACGTCGGCCTGCAGAACCACGGCACCGGCGACGTCGTCAGCTTCCGGAACGTGCGGATCGCCCCGCTGACCGCCTGCTGCGCGGGCGGCACCGCGGACACCTGCTGCTGAGCGAGCGAAAGGGACACATCATGGCAAGGAACAGGATCGACCGCCGTACCCTGCTACGCGGTCTCGCCGGCTCCACGGTCGCGGTGACCGCGGCCAGCCTGGCCGGCGCGCTGCCGGCCGGGGCCGACCAGGGCGGCGAGGGCAAGCTCATCCCACAGGGGCACGTGGGCATCCAGCTTTACAGCGTCCGGGACAAGATCAGCCAGGTCGGCTTCGCCGCCGTCTTCGAGGAGCTGTCCCGGATCGGCTACCGGGAGGTGGAGTTCGCCGGCTACACCCAGGGTGCGGTCGGCGCCATCACCCCGGAGCAGATCCGCCGGCTGCTCGACGACAACGGGCTGAAGGCGGCGGGCAGCCACCGGGGGCTGAACGACTTCCGCACCAACCTGGAGTGGGAGCTGGACGTCGCCGAGATCCTCGGCATGCCGGCCCTCGGCACCGCCCAGGCCCCCACCAACGACCGGACCGTCGCCGGCTACCAGGCGGCCGCCGCCGAGTTCAACGCCTGGGGCGCGGCCGCCGCCGCCCGGGGGCTGAAGCTCTACCAGCACAACCACACGATCGAGTTCGCCTTCGCCACGGACCGTCCGGACATCCGGCTGTACGACCTCTTCCTGGAGCTCACCGACCCCCGGTACGTGTTCCTGGAGATGGACATCCTGTGGGCGTACGGCGGGGCGCGGAAGTACCCCGGCTTCCGGCCGGTCGACTACGTCAACGCCCACCCGGAGCGCTACCCGCTGTTCCACGTCAAGGACGGCGTGCCGCTGCCCGACCCGCAGCAGGGCAACTCCTACGCCGACGTGGAGTTCGGCGCGGGCGTCATCCCGTTCGCCGAGTTCTTCGGTGAGCTCACGGGTCGGGGCCGCTTCGAGTTCCTCTGGGAGCAGGACTCGGCACCGGGCGCCCAACCCAACCCGCCCGGCTCGCTGGGCGCGGCCGAGCGCAGCTACCAGCGCATGATCGAGCTGCGGGGTGCCCGATGAGCGCCTGGCGGCTGGTCGAGGACCCGGCTCCCGAGCCGGCGGCCGGGCCTGTCGAGCCGGCGGAGACCCGGCCGGAGCGGCCGCGTACCGGGGCCCGGCGGATCCTGGTGGTCGCGGCGGTCGTGCTGCTCACCCTGGTCGGCGCCGGCGGGTTCGCCGCCGCGCGGACCGGGATGTTCGCCGAGCGTCCGGACGGCTGCGCCAAACCCGACCGCAGCATCCAGCTGTACGCGGTGGAGCTGCCCAAGGACGGCACGCAGATCCGGCTCGGCTACGGTCTCACCCCGGAGACGGCGTCCTACCCGGGCCCGCTGATGGAGATGATGGAGGGGGAGTGCCTCGCCATCACCCTGCACAACCTGGTGCCCGAGGCGACCCTGGCGGCGCTGCGGACCAGCCCGGACCACCCGTTGGGGGTCTCCCTGCACGTGCACGGGGTCAAGTACACCCAGGACTCCGACGGCACCGTGCAGAGCGGGTCATACGTCCCGCCGGGCGGCTCGCGCACCTACACCTGGTACGCCCAGCCGCGGAACACCAGGACCGGGGCGCAGGGCACCGCCGGCTACTGGTGGTACCACGACCACGTGGTGGGCGGCCCGCACGGCACCCAGGGGCTCTCCTCCGGCCTCTTCGGCGGCCTGGTGGTCCGCCGGCCCGGCGACCCGAAGCCGGACCGGACCTACACGGTGGCCTTCGGTGACCGGCAGAGCATCAACCTGCGCCGCGGCACCGCCACCGACACCTGCACCGAGGTGAACCCGCAGCCGGGCCCGACCTGCCTGATCGCCCGCAAGGGCGAGCGGGTGGAGTTCGTGGTGGTCGGCATCGGCAACGACATGCACACCTTCCACCTGCACGGACACTCCTGGGCGGACACCCGCACCGGGACGGTGCCCAACGGGCAGCCGTTCGCCGACACCGTACCGATCATCGACAACAAGACGCTCGGCCCGGGCGACTCCTTCGGGCTCAGCGTGGTCGCCGGCGACTCCGTCGGGCCGGGGCACTGGATGCTGCACTGCCACATGCAGTTCCACTCCGACGCCGGGATGTCGACGATGCTGCACGTCCTGGACGAGAACGGGAACATGCCGCCCGGCATGGACCACGAGCACGGCGCCGCCGCCCCGGCGGCCGCCGCACCCGCCGCCGACGGCGACGCCCACCAGCACAACTGACGGCTCCGGGGCTGCCGGCCTCAGCGTCGAGGACCGGCAGCCACCGGGTCACCACCACCGCCCGCACCACGCACCGGCCGCCCGCTGACGGGCGGCGCCGGTGGACCCGTACGCCCTCGCCCGGTGAGCGCCTCACACTCACCGGCCGATCGACGAACCCGGAAACCTTCAACCAGGAGGAGTCGAGATGGCCCACGGACGCCATTTCCGGTTCTCCCGCTGGGTCGGCCGCCTCGGCGCCGACCCCACGGGACCGATCACACCCACACCGTCCCCGTCGACCCGTCGCCCCGGCAACCGCCGTCGGGTCGGGGCCCTGGCCTCCAGCGCCGCCCTGGCGCTCGGCCTGCTGGCCCTGCCGGGCCAGACCTTCGCGCCGACCCCCGCGGCCGCCGCCGAAGCCGCCGCGGCGGTCAAGGTGCTGGTCTTCCACGGCCCGGTCGACAAGCAGGACGACCCGGTCGCCAAGGCCACCGCGAGCATCCGCGACCTGGGAGAGCGGAACGGTTTCACCGTCGACGACTCCGCCGACCCGGGGGTGTTCACCTTCGGCAACCTGGCCCGCTACCGGGCCGTGGTGTTCCTCTCCGCCAACGGTGTCACCCTCAACGACGCGCAGGAGGCGGCCTTCCAGGCGTACGTCAAGGGCGGCGGCGGGTTCGTCGGCGTGCACGACGCGGCGCGCGCCCAGCCGGAGTCGTCCTGGTTCACCGGCCTGATCGGCACCCGGCCGGCCGCCGGCCTGCCCAACGCCGAGAAGGCGGTCTCGGCCACCGCCAGCGGGGAGAACCCGCCGAACGAGACCGCCGCGAAGGCCATCGACGGGTCGACCGGCACCAAGTGGCTGACCTTCTCGCCGACCGGCTGGCTTGCGGCGAAGCTGGCCAAGCCGGTCGCGGTCAGCCGGTACGCGCTCACCTCGGCCAACGACTTCCCCGGCCGGGACCCGAAGAACTGGACCCTGCAGGGCTCCCAGGACGGCACCACCTGGACCGACCTGGACACCCGCAGCAACGAGACGTTCCCGCAGCGGTTCCAGACCAAGCAGTACAGCTTCACCAACACCACGGCCTACCAGCACTACCGGCTCAACGTCACGGCCAACAGCGGGGAGCCGCTGATCCAGCTGGCCGAGCTGTGGCTGATCGGCCCGGACGCCGGCCCGGCGCCGGAGAGCACCGTGCAGCAGGCCACCGTCGACGTCACCGACCGGCAGCACCCGGCGAACAAGGGCCTGCCGCTGACCTGGACCCGGTCCGACCAGTGGATCAACTGGGACCCGAGCCCGATCGGCAAGGTGCACACGATCGCCCAGGTCGAGGAGGGCACCTACAACGCCGGCCTGAGCGGCAACGGGGCGTTCCACCCGATCTCCTGGTGCCAGGACTACGACGGCGGGCGCTCCTTCTACACCGGGATGGGGCGGACCGAGGCGAGCTGGACCAGCGACGAGCGGTTCCAGAACCACCTGGCCGGCGCGATCAGGTGGACCGCCGGTCTGGTGCGCGGTGACTGCCAGGCCACCATCGCCTCGAACTACCGCATCGACCGGCTCACCACCACCAACCAGCCCGGGCAGCTCGACCAGATCGGCGAGCCGCACGGCCTGACCATCGCCCCCGACGGCAAGATCTTCTACATCGGCAAGGCGGCCTGCCCGACCGGGCCGATCGTGAGCTGGGACGACCCCAAGGTCGGCCTCGGCTGCGGCACGATCCACCAGTGGGACCCGAAGACCAAGCAGGTCAAGCTGCTCACCACGCTCGCCGTGATGGGCAACCGGGGCAGCGGCAGCGAGCTGGTGAAGAACGAGGAGGGTCTGGTCGGCATCACCCTGGACCCGAAGTTCGCGCAGAACGGCTGGATCTACGTCTACTGGATGCCGCACGAGTCGATCGACCGGGACCGGCGGATCGGCCAGCGGACCGTCTCCCGGTTCACCTACGACGCGGCGAAGCAGGCGATCGACCAGAGCACCCGCAAGGACCTGCTGCACTGGGACACCCAGATCCACAGCTGCTGCCACGCCGGTGGCGGGATGACGTTCGACGAGAGCGGCAACCTCTACATCGGCTCCGGGGACAGCAACTCCTCCGGCGGCTCCAACGGATACTCGGGCAACAACTGGACCCAGGACTACAAGGGGACCTCGTTCCAGGACGCGCGGCGTACCGCCGGCAACACCAACGACCTCAACGGCAAGATCCTGCGGATCCACCCGGAGGCCGACGGCACGTACACCGTCCCGGCCGGGAACC
This sequence comes from Micromonospora sp. NPDC051924, assembly GCF_055586005.1. Lineage (NCBI taxonomy): Bacteria > Bacillati > Actinomycetota > Actinomycetes > Micromonosporales > Micromonosporaceae > Micromonospora > Micromonospora sp. NPDC051924. The sequence goes on along the minus strand of NZ_JBVJJA010000003.1, from coordinate 129,358 downwards.
TGTTCACCGGCAACGAGGAGGGCGGCGGCAAGACCCGTCCGGAGATCTACGTGATGGGCGTGCGGAACATCGCCCGGATCGCCTGGGACCCGGTCAACCACTGGCTGACCGCCGCCTGGGTCGGCCCGGACGCGGGCGCGCCGGACCCGGAGCTGGGCCCGGCGAAGTACGAGACCGCCACGATCATCACCTCCGCGGGCAATCAGGGCTGGCCGTACTGCATGGGCAACAAGCAGCCCTACCGGGACCGCAGCAACACCGACGCCACCGTGCTGACCGGCTGGTACGACTGCGACAACCTGAAGAACACCTCGCCGCGCAACACCGGCCTGGTGAACATCCCGGCGGCCCGGAACAACATGATCTGGTACTCGCCGCAGGGCGGCGGCCCGGTCTACCCGAAGCGGACCGACGGCAGCGGGCTGCCCTCGTACGTCCTGGGCCAGGAGACCTTCACCCAGCAGTACCTCAAGGGCGGCGGTCAGGCCATCATGGACGGCCCGACCTACCACCGGGACAAGGTCGACACCGGCAGCGGCGTGGCCTGGCCGGCGTACTGGGACGACAAGTGGTTCATCGGTGACGAGTCCAACGCCAACAACCGGATCGCCGTCACCGTCGACCCGGGCAAGGTCGCCACGGCCGGCGCCCCGGCGTTCGCCGAGGACCTGCGCCAGATCATCCGGTCCGGCAGCGGCGGCAACCAGCTCCAGTCCTGGATGGACGCGAAGTTCGGTCCCGACGGGGCGCTGTACATGCTCGACTACGCGGGCGGCTTCTTCAGCCTGCACGGCAACCAGAAGCTGATCCGGGTCGCGTACACCGGCGGCGAGGCGACGCCGCGGCCGAGCGACGCCGGGTGGCGGCCGGTCACGGCCAGCCAGCCGCGGACCATCGCCTTCACCGGCGCCCGCGCCGGCGGCGTGGCCTGGGAGTGGGACTTCGGCGACGGCAGCGCGAAGTCGCACGAGGCCAACCCGACCCACACCTACGCCGACTACGGCACCTACCAGGTGACGCTGACGGTGACCTACGCCGACGGCGAGAAGGCCACCACGAAGCTCACCGTCACCGCCGGCTGCGTCGCGCCGGACACCCAGAAGACGGTACGCCTGCTGGACACCGACACCGGGGTGACCAACCACCCGGCCGGCGGCGGCTGCACGGTCAACGATCTGATCGACGACGAGCGGAACTGGTCGAACCACGGCGAGTTCGTCAGCCACGTCGCCGACGTGGTCAACGACCTGCGCGGCGACGGCGTGCTGGACAACAAGGAGGCGGCCAAGCTGAACAGCGCCGCCGCCGGGTCCCCGATCGGCAAGGTCGCCGGGTACCGGCCGCTGTTCGACGGCACCGCCGCGTCACTCGCCGACTGGCGGCAGGCGCCCAGCGGGCAGTTCAACCTGCGGCCGGAGGGTTCCATCCGCAGCTCCGGCGGGCTCGGCATGCTCTGGTACGCCAAGGACGAGTTCGCCGACTTCTCGCTGCGGCTGAAGTTCCGGGACGTCTCGCCGGACGGCACGTACGCCAACAGCGGCGTGTTCACCCGGTTCCCGGACCCGCGTACGCCGGTGGACCAGCGGCCGGCCGGCAGTTGCGGGACGGTCGGTTCGGCCCGCAGCTCGCAGGCGTGGGTGGCGATCTACTGCGGCCAGGAGAACCAGATCTACGACGGTCCCACGGGTGAGCCGCAGAAGACCGGCTCGATCTACAACTTCGACCCGGTCGGCCTCGACCAGGCCGGGGTGACCCCGAAGGGCCAGTGGAACGACTACGAGGTCCGGGTGGTCGGACAGCACTATACGATCATCCGCAACGGCGTGGTGATCAACGAGTTCGACAACACGCCGGGCAAGGCGTCGTCCCGGGCCGGTGACCCGCCGACCGACCTGCGTCAGTTCCTCAGCGGGTTCGTCGGGTTGCAGAACCACGGCACGAACGACCTGATCGAGTTCCGCGACGTACGGGTCCGCGACCTGTAGGTCATCGGGCGGTGCCGGGCACGGGCGGAGGTTCCCGTGCCCGGCACCGTCGCGTCAGCTCACCGCGGTGCCGAACAGGTGACCGATGCCCCAGGTCAGCGCCAGGCCGGCCGCGCCGCCGAGCACCACCCGGGTGACCGCGAGCCGCGGGCTGCTGCCGCCGATGCGCGCGCTCACCGCCCCGGCGACGCCCAGGGCGAGCAGCACCGCGGCGACGGTCACCGGCAGCCGCAGCGCCGGCGGCGGCAGCAGGATCGCCAGCAGCGGAAGCAGCGCGCCGGTCACGAACGCCACCGCCGAGGCGAACGCGGCGTGGCCGGGGCTGGCCAGGTTCTCCGGGTCCACCTTCAGCTCGGCCTCGGCGTGCGCGGCGAGCGCGTCGTGCTCGGTCAGCTCGATCGCCACCTGGCGGGCGGTCTCCGGGCGCAGCCCCTTCGCCTCGTAGATCGCGGCCAGCTCGGCCAGCTCGACCTGCGGCATGTCGCGCAGCTCGGCGCGCTCCTTGTCCAGCAGGGCTCGCTCGCTGTCGCGCTGGCTGCTCACCGAGACGTACTCGCCGAGGGCCATCGACACCGCGCCGGCCACCAGGCCGGCCAGGCCGGCGGTGAAGATCGGGCCCCGGGCCGGGGTGGCGCCGGCCACCCCGACCACGATCCCGGCCACCGACACGATCCCGTCGTTGGCGCCCAACACCCCGGCGCGCAGCCAGTTCAACCGGCTGGCGAGGCCGCCGGCGTGGTGCGGCTCGCCGCCGTGCGCCGCCGGCTCGACGACGCCGTCCGTGTTCCGTACCTCTGTGCTCACCGGCCCATCCTGCCCAGCGGCGACCGGGCCCGCCAGCGAGGCAAGGCTTGGCTGGGCCGTTCCGGTCAGTGGTCGGGGTCGAAGGCGCCGTCCCACTCGAACACCGGGTTGGGCACGTCGTGGCCGTGGCGGTCGGTGAGCACCGCCTGGCCGATGAGCTTCGACGGCCCGCCGGCGACGTAGGTGGCGTCCGCCTTGGCCTGGACCTCGAACTTGCCGTCCTGGACCTGGCCCTGGTCGTCCCGGAAGTGGATCATGCAGATCCAGTCCGGGCCGGGGCCGACGTCCGGGACCTTCGGGCCGCCACGGTCGCAGGTCGCGGTGGCGCCGATGCCGGCGACGGTGATCCCCGACTCGCCGAGCAGGGCGGCGCGCTGCACGTACAGGTTGGCGAAGGCGGGGGCGATGGCCTGTTCGAGCCGGGCCTTGGTGACGTCCTCGTGGCCGCAGCCGGCCAGCGCGACGGTGAGCGCGGCGGCGAGGGAGATGCCGCGCAGGCGGTGTCGGTTCATGGTCAGCCTCCGGTGATGTCGCGGCGACGCAGGTAGAGGTAGGCGAGGGTGAGGCAGACGACCAGCCAGCCGGCGCTGACCAGCGCGCCGGTGGTGACCGGCGCGCGGAAGGGGTGCGCGGTGAGCAGGCCGTGCCAGGCCTCGAACGGGGTGGTGAGCAGCAGCCGACGGGCCTGGTTGAGGCCACCGAGGCTGCTGACCAGCTGCATGATCATGCCGAGGACGACCGGGGCGGCGACGCCGATCGTGGGGTTGCGGGTGGTCACCGACAGCAGGATCGCCAGGGCGGTGAAGCCGAGCACTGGCGCGATCGCGGTGGCCCAGCTCGCGATGACGACGGGCAGCGCGTCGCCCGGCGCGATGAGCTGACCGCTCAGCCCGGGCAGCGGCTGCCGGCCGACGACGAGCAGGCTGGTGGTGATGGTGCTGGCCGCGAGCAGGATCAGGACGAGGAGGTTGAAGCCGATGGCGGTGAGGGTCTTGGCCCAGAAGACCTGGGTACGGCTGACCGAGCGGGTGAGGATCGTCTTCCAGGTGCCATGCTGGTCCTCGTTGGCGAAGATGTCCCCGGCCACCAGGGCGGCGAGCAGGGGCAGCACCCACTGGTGGGCGAAGGCCAGCACGAACAGCGGGACCGAGTAGCCGCTGGTGTGGATGTGCCGCCCGTAGATGGTGTCCTTCGGCGGCAGTTGGGTGTTGAAGATCAGCACGACCGCGATCGGGACGACGACTGCCCCCACCAGCAGGGCGCGGCTGCGCACCTGGGTGGCGAGTTTGGCCGCCTCCCAACGCAGCACGGTGGCGGTGCCGGGCCGGCGGCGTGCGGCTGGCCCGACGGCGGGTACGGCGGTGGCGGTCATCGGTGGGCTCCGGTGGCGGCGTCGAGGCCGGCGGGTGGGCCGGCGGGGGCGGATTCGGTGAGCATGAAGAAGAGCGCTTCCAGCGGTGTCTCGTCGTGGGTGAGGCCGCGCAGCGCGATGCCTGCGTCGACGATGTCGGTGATCAGCGCGTCGACGTCCTTCTGCGGGCCGCGTACGGCTAGTCCGGTATCGGCCGCGGTGACCTCCAGCCCGCGGGCGCGGGCCAGGTCGGCGGCGCGGTCGTCATCGGTGGTGGTGATCCGGTGCGCCTGCTCCGGGGCCTGCTCGCGCAGTGCGGCGATCGAGCCGTGGTGCGCCACCGAACCGGCCTTCATGATCGTGACGTTGTCGCAGATCTGCTCCACCTCGGCCATGTCGTGGCTGGACAGGAGCACGGTCAGCCCGGTGTCGGCGAGGCGCCGGACCAGGTCGCGCATGTCGCGCATGCCGGCGGGGTCCAGGCCGTTGGCCGGCTCGTCCAGCACCAGCAGCCGCGGGCGGCGCAGCAGCGCGGAGGCGACGCCGAGGCGTTGCCGCATGCCGAAGGAGTAGCCGCGGACCTTGTCGTGCTGGCGGTCGGCCAGGCCGACCAGGTCGAGCACCTCGTCGATCCGGCCGGCGGCGTCGCCGCCGTCCAGGCCGGCGAGCAGGCGCAGGTTCCGCCGGCCCGACAGGGTCGGATAGAACTTCGGGCTCTCGATGAACCCGGCGACCCCGGTCAGCGCGCCCACGCCGTGGTTCTGCCAGGACCGGCCGAACACCTCCAGGGTGCCGCGGTCGGGCCGGATCAGTCCGAACAGCATCCGCAGGAAGGTCGTCTTGCCCGCCCCGTTGGGGCCCAGGACGCCGTACACCTCGCCCTGGGCGACCTGCACGGTGATGTCGTCGACCGCGGTCAGTGGACCATAGGTCTTGGTGAGGTTGACGGCGTTGACCGCCAGCACATCGCTCATGCTCGGGACGCTAGAGATCACACATGAAGCGGGGATGAAGGCGCGCGGCGGGTCAGCGCCGCGCCGCGGCCTTCCGGCGACGCACCCGCCAGGCCACCCAGGCGAGGGCCGCGAGGATGCCCGCGGCCAGGGCGTACGCCTGGTAGCGGTGCAGCTCGGCCTCGATGGCGCGCAGGTGGTCCCCGGCCAGGTAGCCGGCGGTCACCCAGACCCCGACCCAGGCGGCGGCACCCAGCGCGTTGTACGCGACGAAGCGCCGCCAGGGCATGCCGGTGGCACCGGCGATGATCCCGTTGAACTGCCGCAGCCCCTCGACGAACCGGGCCACCGCGACCACCTTCGGCCCGTTCCGGCTCATGAACGCCTCCAGCCGGGCGAACCGCTCCGGAGTGAGTCGGACGTACCGGCCGTAGCGCAGGATCAGCTGCCGCCCGCCGGTGCGGCCGATCAGGTAGCCCACGCTGTCCCCGACCACCGCGGCCAGGAACGCCGTGACCGCGACCCCGGCGACGTTCAGTTCGCCGTGGGCGGCGTAGCCGGCGCCGGCAATGATCGCCGTCTCGCCGGGCGCCGGCATGCCGAAGCCCTCCACCCCGACGAGCAGGGCGATCCCCAGGTAGCCGTAGTGGGCGACCAGGCCGGTGAGGTAACCGGTCACCGGCGTGCCGGCACGGCCTGGTCGACGGCCGCGCCACCGGGCCGTAGCAGGGGCCGCAGCCGGGTACGGTCCAGCGCGTCCAGGGCGGCGCCGATCGGGCGGCGCGCGAGCAGGTAGCCGAGCAGGGTCACCGCGGCGCCGACCGCGAAGCCGGCCAGCACGTCGAGGGGGTAGTGCGCCCCGATGTAGATCCGGGCGAAGCCCATCACCGCGGCGGCGGCCGTGGCCAGCAGGCCGAGCCGCCAGCTCACCAGGAGCAGGCCGGCCGCGACGGCCCCGGCCATCGTGGCGTGGTCCGACGGGAACGACGGGTCGGTGCTCCGGTCGGCCAGCACCAGGATGCCCGGCAGTGTCGTGTACGGCCGGGGCTCGTGCACGAGCGACACGATCGGCTGGTTGACCGCCACCGCGAGCAGCATCCCGACCGGCGCCCACACCGCCGCCGGCAGCCCGGCACCGCGCAGGCGGGCGAGCCACCAGCCCGCCAGCAGCAGTACGGCGAAGAGAACCACGCCATACTTCGCATAGCCGACCATCGGGGCGTGCAGCCAGGGTGTCGTCCGGGCCAGGTCGTTGATCTCCAAGAAGAGCCTGTTGTTCATGCGGTCCCTCCCACGTCCGGCTGCCGACGGTAGGCACCCGGACATGAAGGCCAGATGAAGATCGCCAGCGGTGTGCTGCACTGGTGGCGGGCGGGACGGTGGAAGGGAGGCGCGGGTGCGGGTCCTGGTGGTGGAGGACGAGCGGCGGCTGGCCGAGCTGCTCGCCCAGGGGCTGCGCGAAGCCGGACACACGGTCGACATCCGGTACACCGGCTCCGACGGGCTGCTCGCCGCGGCCACCGGGCCGTACGACGTGGTGGTGCTCGACGTCATGCTGCCTGGCCTCGACGGCACGGCGGTCTGCCGGGCTCTGCGGGAGCAGGGCAACCGGGTGCCGGTGCTGATGCTCACCGCCCGCGGCGAGGTCCCCGACCGGGTCGCCGGTCTCGACTCCGGCGCCGACGACTACCTGACCAAGCCGTTCTCGTTCGACGAGCTCCTCGCCCGGCTGCGCGCCCTGCACCGCCGGTCCGCCGGTCCGCCGCCCGCCGAGGTCCGCGCCGGTGACCTGCTGCTCGACCCGGCCCGGCGGCGGGTGTTCCGCGGCGACCGGGAGATCGACCTGTCCGCGCGGGAGTTCGACATCCTGACGCTGCTGATGACCCGGGCGGGGCAGTGCCTGACCCGCTACCAGATCCTCGACGAGGTGTGGGACGGCGAGACCGACATCCGTTCCAACGTCATCGACGTGCATGTCGCCACCCTGCGGGCCAAGGTCGACAAGCCGTTCGGCCGGCACGCCATCGAGACCCTGCGCGGTGTCGGCTACCGGCTCCGCCCGGACGGCGGCTGACATGCCGCGACCGCGTCGTCGGTGGGCCCGGTGGGGCAGTCTGCCGCTGCGGGTACGGCTGGTCGCCGGGTTCGCCGCCGCGATGCTGGTGGTGCTCACCGGCGCCGGCGCGTTCGTCTACCTGCGCGTGCGCTATGCCCTGGACTTGCGCCTCGACGAGGACCTGGTCGCCCAGTCGGCGCAGCTGACCGCCGCCGCCCGTGCCGGGACGCCGCCGGCCGCCGCGGCCCGCACCGGCCCGGGGGAGTACTGGCAGCTCCTCGACACGACCAACCACGTCCTCGCCGCCAGCCCGGGCCTGCCACCTGGTTCCCTGCTCAGCTCCGACCAGCTCGACCGGGCCCTGGGCCGGCCGGTACGGGCGGACCGGGGCACCCTGCTGCCGATCAGCGCCCGCCCGCTGCGCCTGTACGCCGTCCCGGTCCAGCCCGGCGCTCGGCCGGCGGCGGGACAGCCCGCCGTCACCGTCGCGGCGGTCCGCCGCGACCAGCGCGACGAGGCGCTGCGGGAGCTCATCGGCCAACTCGCCCTGGCCAACCTCGTCGCCCTCGCCGTCGCCTCCCTGGTCGGCTACCGGCTCGCCCGGGCCGCGCTCGCCCCCGTGGAGCGCTACCGCGCCGAAGCGGCCCGGATCGCCGCCGGCGAGACCGGGGTCCGCCTCGCCGTGCCCACCACCGACGACGAGGTGGCCCGGCTCGGCCGCACCCTCAACGACATGCTCAACGCCCTCGAGTCGGCGTTGGAGCGGGAACGGCGGTTCATCAACGACGCCAGCCACGAACTGCGTACCCCGCTGACCCTGCTCTCCACCGAACTCGAACTGGCGCTGCGCCGGCCGCGCACCACCGCCGAACTCGAGCAGACCCTGCGGGCCGCCAGGACCGACACGGCCGACCTGATCGCGCTCGCCGACACGCTCCTCGCCGTCGGCGTGCAACCGGTCCAGGACGGTGCCGCGGCCGAGGTCGACGTCAGCGCGCTGGCAGCGGATCTCATCGCCCGCTACCGGGTCGGCGCGGCACCCGGCACGTTGCGCGACCGGATCACGCCCGGTCTCACCGTCCGGGGTGATGCCAGCCGACTCGGCCGGGTGGTCACCAACCTCCTGGACAACGCTCTGCGCCACGGCGCCCCGCCGGTCACCGTCGCCGTCGACCGGGCGGACGGGCTGGTCCGGCTCGTCGTGCACGACAACGGCCCCGGCATGGACCGGGAGTTCCTGCCGCACGCCGCCGAGCGGTTCCGCCGCGCCGACACCGCCCGCACCTCGCCCGGTACCGGCCTGGGGCTCTCCCTCGTCGAGGCGGTCGTCCGCGCCCACCACGGCGAGCTGCGGATCTGCTCGGCCGGGGCGCACCACCGCATCGGTGCCGTCTTCGCCGGTGACTGCCGGCATCCGGCGGCCGGCACGACCGTCACCGTGCTGCTGCCCGCCGCGAGCTGATCAGCGCAGCGGCAGGCCCAGCCGGCGGCCGGCCGCCCGCAGGCCGTCCCGGGCGGAGGGGTGGGCGGCGTGGTCGACGAGCTGCTGCGCCTGCTCGACCGAGTCCCGGCCCCACACGGCCGCGCAGCCCTGCTCGGTGACGATCGCGCTGTGCTGGAACGAGGTGACCGGCCCGGACAGCAGCGGCACCACCGTGGACACGTCGGCCTTCGGGTGCCAGGAGCGCAGCGCGATGACCGCCTGGCCGCCGGGGGAGTGCAGGGCGCCCACGATGAAGTCGGTCTGGCCGCCGAACCCGGAGTGCACCCGGGTGCCGATCCGGCTGGCGTTGGCCTGCGCGAACAGGTCCACCTCGAGAGAGCTGTTGACCGACACCAGGCCCGGGCGACGGGCGATCAGCGCCGGGTCGTTGGTCCGCTCGGTGCGCAGCATCCGGACCCGTTCGTTGCCGTCGACCCAGTCGTACAGTTCCGCCGATCCGAAGCAGAACGAGGCGGTGACCGGCGTGTCCGGGTCGAGGCAGCCCGCCTTCTCCAGCGCGAGCACCCCGTCGCTGAACATCTCCGACCAGATCCGCAGGTCACGCCGGTCGGCCAGGGCGGCGAGCGTGGCGTCGGGGATGCCGCCGATGCCGGCCTGCAGGGTGGCCCCGTCGGGCACCAGCGCGGCGACCCGGGCGCCGATCGCCGCGGCCACCGCATCCGGTTCGACGACCGGGGCGGCCGGCAGCGGCTCGTCGACCTCCAGCACCAGGTCGACCGCGTCGACGGGCAGCTCGGCGTCGCCGTACGTCCAGGGCATCTGCGGGTTGGCCTGGACGACGACCAGGCCGCCCCGGGCCCGGACCGCCTCGACCGCCGCCGGCAGGATGTTCACCTCGACGCCGAGGCTGATCGTGTCACTACGCGGCGCGGTGGTGTGCAGGACCACCACGTCGGGAGCGAGCCGGTCGCGCAGCAGTGCCGGCACCAGGGAGAGCCGGCTCGGCACGTACGACAGGCGGGGGTGGCCGCGCATGCCGGCGCCGACGAACGACGTCTCGTAGTGCACCCCCGGCCGGTCCGGGATGCCGTGCGGGGCGTTCAGCATGTACAGCCGGTACGCGGGCAGCGCGGCGTCGAGCACCGCCAGCGCCTGCCCGGGCGGCACGTGGTTGCCGCTGGCCACCACCCTCGGCACGCCCGGCAACCGCCCGAGCACCGCCGCCAACCCGGATTCCGACACCACGCGCATGGCACTCCGACCCTCGTCGACGGATGGCCCTCACCCGTCGATGAGGAGCATTCCGCCGCGAAGGTCCCGCCGGACAGGGCCGGAGGTCCGTGACGATGATCTCCCGGGCCGTGCGACAGGCGTAGGAGACGACCGCGGCCATTCGCCACAGCTGTCCGATGACCCGGACGTCCGTCGATTCGTAGGTTCGGTGCGACCGTCGCGGCGGCGTCGCCTCCCCACGCGGATCGGGGGTCGTACCCGCTGGTCGACGGCCGGCGCGGGGAGGGAGGAGCACGCGGATGCGAAGAGGAAGACTTGCCTGGCGGGCCTCGGTGGTGGCGCTGGCGGTGGTGGTCACCGGCCTGCCGGCAACCGGCGCGTCGGCCCGGCCGGGCGCCGACGAGCGAGCGGGACTGGTGATCGAGAGCGGGGTCACCCAGCCCGTTTTCGGGTACGCCGACGCGGTCCGGGAACGGATCTTCGTCACCTCCGACGTGGACACCGACGGTGACGGTGCCCGTGACGTCGTGGCCATGGACATCATCCGGCCGAGGGCCAGCGAGAACGGGCTCAAGGTGCCGGTGGTGATGGACGCCAGCCCGTACTACTCGACGGTGTGCCGGGGCAACGAGGGCGAATGCAAGGCGGACGTCGACGGGGACGGGCTGAACGACCAGTGGCCCCTGTTCTACGACAACTACTTCGTCCCGCGCGGCTACGCGGTGATCCTGCTCGACATGATCGGCACCGACAACTCGACCGGCTGCCCGGTCACCGGCGGCCGGGCCGACAACATCAGCGCGCCGACCGCGATCGACTGGCTCAACGGGCGCCGGTCCGGGTACGACGCCGCCGGCCGGGAGGTCGTCGCGGACTGGCACAACGGCCGGACCGGCATGATCGGCAAGTCCTACGACGGCACGCTGGCCAACGCCGCTGCGGCCAACGGAGTCGCGGGCCTGACCACGATCGTCCCCATCTCCGCCATCTCCAGCTGGTACGACTACTCCCGCAGCAACGGCCTGGTCACCCGCGGGAACAACTACTCGGGCAGCCTCGCCAACACGGTCACCAACCCGGCCCGCCGGGCGTACTGCGCGCCGGTGCGGGCGGCCCTCGGGCAGGGCGGCGACGACGCCACCGGCGACTACAACGACTTCTGGGCCGAGCGGGACTACGTGCGACACGCCGACCGGGTCACCGCGAGCGTCTTCATGGTGCACGGGATCAACGACGACAACGTCCGGCCGGACCACTTCAGCAAGTGGTGGGCCGCGCTGGGCGAGCAGGGGGTGCCGCGCAAGCTCTGGCTCACCGGCACCGGCCACGTCGACCCGTTCGACTTCCGCCGGGCCGCCTGGGTGGACACCCTGCACCAGTGGTTCGACTACTGGCTGCAGGGCATCGACAACGGGATCATGCGCGAGCCGGCCGTGGACATCGAGCGGGCGCCGGACGTCTGGGAGACGGCGCCCACCTGGCCGCTGCCGGACACCCAGCCGACCCAGGTGTTCCTGCAGGCCCCGGCCGCCGGGAACGCGGGCGGGCTGTCCATCCGACCGGGCCCGGGCAACGCGTCGACGACCTTCCAGGACACCCCCACCATGACCCAGGCCAACGCCATCCGCCACCCGTCGGACCCGCTCGCCAACACCGAGAACCGGCTGGTGTTCCTCTCCGCGCCGCTGACGGCGCCGCTGCACATCTCGGGCGCCCCGGTCGTGCGGATCAACGCCACCGTCGACGGCGAGGACACCAGCTTCGCCGGGCTGCTGGTCGACTACGGCACCCGGCAACGGTTCAGCACGGTCGGGGACGGTGTCCGGACGCTGACGGAGGAGGACTGCTGGGGCGAGCCGGCCGACTGGGGCGGCTTCGCCGAGAACGCCTGCTACCGGAAGGTCGAGAAGAACGTGGCGACCAACCCGCAGGAACTGGTCACCAAGGGCGTCATCGACGGTCTCAACCTCGACTCGCTGTCCGTCTCGACCCCGCTGGTGCCCGGGCTGAAGACCGCCGTCGACCTCAACCTGCTGCCCGAGGACTACGTCTTCGACGCCGGCCACCAGCTCGGCGTGGTGCTGCTCGGCTCATACTCCGGGTACAGCAGCCGGGCCAAGCAGACCCGGGCACACCTCACCGTCCACTTCGGCCGGAGCCGGATCACCCTCCCGGTGGTCGGCGGGCGGGTGGCGGCCGTGGCGGCCGGCCTGTAGGGATCCCGGGGGGGGGGGGGCGGGGCCCCCCCCCCCCCCCCCCCCCCCCCCCCCCCCCCCCCCCCCCCGCCCCGTCCGGCCCGACACCGGTCAGCGTCCGGGCTGGTACTGGCCGGTCAACCGGCCCAGCTTCAGGGCCAGGTGCAGGCAGAGCCGCTCGTTGCCGTCCTTGAGGTCGGTGCCGGCGAGCAGTTCCACCCGTTGCAGCCGGTAGTACAGCGTCGTCCGGTGCAGCCGCAGGCGCTCCGCGGTGGCGTGCGCGTTGCCGGCCAGGTCGAGGTAGGCCTCCAGGGTCTCCAGCAGCACCTGGTGCGCCTCGTCACCCAGCAGCCCGCCCAGTCCCGGGTGTACCCGCGCGGCGTCCAGGTGTCGGGCGTCCACCCCGGACAGCAGCCGGTAGATGCCCAGGTCGGACCAGGAGACGACCGGGCCCAGCGCGGGTAGCTGGACCGCTACCCGGGCCGCCTGGAAGGCCTCCTGATAGGACAGCACGCTGTCGTAGAGGCGGCGCCGGCGCTCGCCGACGCCGAGGACCGTCCGCACCACCGACGCCAGCCCCCGGGTTGCTCCGCGCAGGGCCGCGCCGAGGTGCGCGGCGGCGTCCTCCGCCGCCATTCGGCCGGCGCTCCGCCCGCCGCAGAGCAGCAGCACCCCGTGGTCGTGCCGGACCAGGTGCAGCGTCTCGCGGGACCCCACCCACTGCCGGGTGGCGACGAGGGCGTGCTCCAGGGCGATCCGGGCGGCGTCGTCGAGCGCCTCGCCCGGGGCCACGACCAGGTGGGCGACCAGGGCGGTGACCTCACCGTCGCGGGCCACCACGCCGTCGGTCAGCAGCGACCGGACGGCCTCGCACCGGGCCTCCGGGGACTCGACCAGGAGGGTACGGGTGGCTTCCGCCTCCCGCTGCGAGGTCAGCTCGCCGAGCAGGTTCTCCCGGTACAGGGCCAGCGACAGGTCCGGCATCGCCTCGGTCACCGTGGAGATGTCCTCGTCGGTCATCTCCTCGGTCTCGTCGATGAACCACACGAAGCCCAGCAGCAGGTCCTGATGCCGGATCGGCACACAGACGCGGGGGAGCAGGTCCAGCTCCGGGCTGGCCGGGGTACGCACCGGCTGGCGGGCCGCCATGATGCCGTTCTCCCGCGCCCAGGCGATCACCTCCGGCGTGGTGTGCCGGCGCAGGATCGAGCTGCGGCGTACCCCGTCGATCACCCCGGTGTGTTCGCTGTAGACGACGACCCGTTGGCGCCGGTCCTCGATCAGCGCCGGTCGCTTCACCCGCGCCGCGATCCGGTCGACGATGCGTTGCAGTTCCATGCGCATGCGCTGCTCCCGGACCAGCCCGGGCCCGCACGGGGTTCCCGCTCGGCTCGGCCTGGATGTGTGCTGGTAGGGCCGTTGGCCTACCTTCCGATGATGTTGGCGCAGGGCGCAATCCCCCGGGCCGGCATCGCGACACCCGTACCCGGTCCGGCCGCGACGGTTCCGGCATCTGTCGGAAGACCGCGGCCCGCGACCCTCCTAACGTGTGCGGATGCACCGAGGGTCCGAGAAGGGAACACCGTCGTGGCCGCAACCAGGCCCTGGCAGGGCGTCGTCGTCGCCCTCCCCACACCGTTCCGGGCGGACCTCTCGGTCGACCACGACGGGCTGCAGGAGCACGTCCGGTGGCTCGCCGAGGAGGGGTGCCACGGGGTGGCACCCTGCGGCCCGCTGGGGGAGCACCGCACCCTGTCCGACGGCGAACGCGCCGACGTCCTCCGCGCCGTCGTCGAGGCGGCGCCGGCCGGCTGCGCGGTCGTCCCGGACGTCGGCGGGTACGGCAGCCGCCAGGCCCGGCGCTGGGCCGAGCAGGCGGCGGCGCTGGGGGCGCGGGCGGTCCTCGCGCCGCCGCCGGTCGGGTACCCGGCCGGCGCCGCCGAGGTCGTCGCGCACTACCGCGAGGTGGCCGCGGTCGGGCTGCCGGTGGTGGTGTACGACGACCCGGTCGAGTCCAGGGTGGACCTGTCCCCGGAGCTGCTGGCCCGGATCGCCGAGACCGACGGCGTCGTGGCGGTACGCGAGCGCGACGTCCGCCGGCTGCACCGGGTCCGCGACCTGTGTCCCCACCTCGACGTGCTGGTCGGCGCGGACGACCTGCTGCTGGAGCTGACCGTGTGCGGCGCGGCCGGGTGGATCGGCCACAGCGCCAACGCCCTGCCCCGGCTCTGCCTGCGCCTGCACCGGCTGTGCGCGGCCCGCGACCTGGCCGCCGCGCTGCCGCTGTACGCGCAGCTGCACCCGCTGCTCAGTTGGGACTCCCGGCCGGAGGTGGTGCAGGTCGTGAAGCTGGCGATGGGGCTGGCCGGCCGGTACGGCGGGCCGTGTCGGCCGCCGCGGGGCGCGTTGCCGCCGGAGACCGAGGAGCGGGTGTGTCGGGACGTGCGGCGGGCGGTGCGGGCCGGCGTCGACGGCTGAGGTCCCCGGCTCCGTCGGCGTCCTGCACGTGTCGGAAGTCGCCGGTCCACCTGCCGACATCTGCACGGTGACCGCCGCGCCGGCCGGCTCCTAGATTCGGAATCGGGTGTGATCATGCGGGCCGGCGAGCGCGCCCGCAGGGCGACGACACCGGTTCGGCGCGGCCGACGCCGCGTCGCGATCCGGAACCGTCGTCCGATCGCCCCGCCCCTGGCCCCCGACCTGAGAGGTGACTCGATGCACCTTCTGCCCAGCAGGCGCGCGGTGTGGCGCTCGGTGCTGGCCGCCGCGGTCACGACCGTCCTGGTCGCGACCGGTTCCGCCGGACCGGCCGCCGCCGCACCGGGTGACGCGCCGGACGGGACCGCCCCGTTCCAGGTGCTCGACCCGCAGCACTGGCAGAACCCGGACACGATGACCTGGGACGACTACCAGTCGGTTCCGCACAGGAACTGGGCCGACCCGAACGTGCGCGGATCGGTCCGCAACTTCAAGATCGCGTTGGTCACGCTCGACTACTCGGACCAGCCGTTCGTCATCACCAAGCCGGCCGGCTCGTCAGTGTTCGGCAACCCGCAGGCGAGCGCGGCGAACGTGCCCCGGGACCGGGTCGCGAATTTCTACACCGATTTCCTGAACAAGCCGGGCGACCTGAACCGGGGACACACCCTGCACGAGTACTGGATGCAGGACTCCAACGGCCGGTACGGGGTGGACCTGACCGGCTTCGGCCCGTACGAGATGCCGGCGAAGTCCTACCAGTACGGCATCGACAACGGCTTCAACCCCGGCGCCTGCCCGTCCGGGGAGGCCTGCGCGAAGAACATCCGTACCGACGGGCTGGGCGCCTGGCGCGCGGCGGTCGGCGACGCGGTGGCCAACAGCTTCGAACTGGTCTTCATCCTCTCCGCCGGCCAGGACGAGTCCTCGACCTGGCAGGAGTTCGGCCAGATGATGTTCCAGACCAAGGAGGACGTGCCGGACGCCTGGGGGCCGCCGGACCCGGCGCTGCCCAACTACGCGAAGACCCGGTACGTCGAGTGGACGTCCTGGAAGGCGGCCGCCACCATCTGGCCCAACGCGGGCGGCGGCTCGTCCACCCAGGCGGAGAGCTCCGGCATGGGCGTGTACGCGCACGAGCTGAGCCACCTGTTGAGCATCGGGGACAACTACAACAATCCGTACGGCGTCCCGCTGCGCCGCGCGTACACCGGCATCTGGAGCATGATGTCGCGCGGCTCCTTCAACGGCCCGGGCGGACCGCACACCCGGTGGCAGATCCCGCCGGTCAACGGCGGCTCGATGGGCTCGCTGCACACGGTCCGGGACAAGCTGAAGATCGGGCTGCTCGGCGAGGAGCACGTGCTGCGGCTGTCCCGGGAGGCGCTGGCCACCTCCGGCATGGTGGTCGCCGACGTCACCGCCCGCGCGGTGGACGCCGGCCCGGGCGGGCTGACCGGCGTCAACATCGCGATGAACGCGGACCGCTCCCCGGCGTGCAGCGTCACCACCGATCCGCTCTGCGACGGCGGCCGGTACAACAACTACACCGTCGAGGTCGTCGACCGGATGGGCGCGGACTCGTTCACCCCGGACAGCGGCGTGCTGATCAGCAAGACGAAGAACACCGACAGCGCGCCGTTCGTGTGGGTGGTCGACGCCAACCCGCAGGACATCGACATGGTGGACTTCTACCAGCCGAACGGCACCCCGCAGAAGATCACCATGGGTGACTACCGGCAGCTGTCCGACGCGCTGTTCCACGCCGGCGCCAACTCCGGCAGCGAGTACGAGTACGTGGACGAGGCCAACCGGCTGCACTTCTACGTGCTCAACCTCCGCCGCGACGCCGACGGGGTGCTGTCGTACACGGTGGCGGTCCGGTCGCTGGACGGCGCCGGGCCGAGCGAGCACGGCGCGGCCCTGTCCAAGGGTTCCCTGATCACCCGCGGCGAGCCGACCGGCAAGGGCGCGACATGCACCTTCGACCTGACCAACACCGGGACGTACGTGGCCGGTGAGCAGCAGCACCCGGAGGATCCCGGCGCGTACCTGAAGTCGGACGTGTACCGGCTCTCGGCGACCGTCGGCGGCGAGGGCTGGCGGGTGCAGCTGCCGAACGAACTGGCGGCCGCCGAGTTCGGCGCCACCGTCCCGGTCGACGTCTCGGTCGGCGCCGCCGCCGACGCGACCGCGACCACCCTTGTGACGCTCACCGCCACCTCGGAGAGCGACCCGAGCAGGACCGTGACCAGCCAGTGCCGGGTCGAGCGACCCCGGGCGCTGCTCGGCTGAGCCACGGGTACGGCCCGGGGCGGTGCGCGCCACCGCCCCGGGCCACACCCCGACGATCTGGAGGGACAGATTGCGACGCCTGCTGGCAGCGCTGCTGCTGCCGTCGTTGCTCACCGGCGCGCTGACCGCGTGCGGTGACGCCGAGGAGGCCCGGTCGGCGGTGACCGTGCGGGTGCTCGTCCGGGACATCAACATCCGGCCCGAGGGCGTGGAGTGCGCCGGCACCGGCCCGTACACCCACTTCCACAACCGGGCACCGTTCCAGGTGATCGACGCCGCCGGCCGGACGCTCGCCGAGGGCGCGCTGTCGGCGGGCACCTCCGTGGCGACCTTCGCCGAGGACCTGGAGGTGGCGCGCGTCCCGACGTACTGCGAGTTCGCGGTGCCGGTCGAGGTGGCCAGCCGGGACGCCTACCGGCTGGTCGTCGACGGCCATCCGCCGATCCCGCTCACCGCGAACCGTAGCGAGGGGCCCGCGCTGGTCGCGGTGGTGCCCGCATGACCCGTCGACACCTGGTCCGGCTGGCCGCCGCCGCGCTGGCGCTGGCCGGACTGCTCGCCTCGGCCGCCTGTTCCGGCGGCGACGGTACGCCGGACCGGCCCGAGCCGGTGACCGGGGGAGCGGCGGCGTTGCCCGGTCCGGCGCCGGCGGGTCTCGCGCTGCGACCGGCCCCGGCGGGCGCGCCGGGTGCGCCGGCCGTCACGGGACGGCTCACCGACGCCAGCCCGGTCGCCTTCGCCGACCTGTGGGCCGACCGCCCGGTCGTGCTGGTCTTCTTCACCTCGTGGTGCAATCTCTGCGCGCAGCGGCAGGACGCCCTGAGCGGGCTGGCCCGCACCCACCGGGACGGGGTGGTGTTCGTCGGGGTGGCCACCGGGGACAAACCGGCGGACCTGCAGCGCTACCTGCGTGAGCACCGGGTGGAGTACCCCGTCGTGGTCGACGACGACGGCACCGTCGCGCGGTCGTACGCGGTCCGCGAGCCGCCGGCCGTGGTGCTGGTCGCCAAGGGCGGCGCGCTGCTGCGCGGCTGGCCGGGTGGCGTGGACGCCGCCACGCTCGACGACAAGCTGCGGGAGCTGGTGCTGGCCCCCTGACCGGCCCGCCCGTCACCTCGACGTCGGCAGCCAGGTCGGCGGGTCGGCGCCCCACGGGCCCGGCGGGGTCGCCCAGGTGCGCGGCCCGCCGGGCAGCGAGACCGGCGGCAGGGCGTACCGGAGCCGGCCCGACGGGCTGTCCCGCTCGTCGCACCAGGGCGCCGGGTCCGGGGCGGTCGCCGCGCCCGGCGCGGGCGGTACCGGAAGCTCGTGCCGCAGCCACCGCGCGGTACGGGCCAGCGACAGTTCCACCGTCCACGCGCCGCCCCGCCAGGCACGCTCGGCGAGTGCCCGGAGCACCGCCGCGGCCAGCAGGTAGCCGGTGCCGTGGTCGAGGGCCTGGGCCGGCAGCACGCCCGGGTCGCCGTCCGGTCGGCATTCCACCTCGGCGATGCCGGTGGCCGCCTGGACGAGGCTGTCGAAGCCGCGCCGGTGCGCCCACGGGCCGGTCGGGCCCCAGGCGGACAGCCGGGCCACCACCAGGTCGGGCCGGCACCGGCGCAGCGCGTCGGGGGAGAGGCCGAACCGGTCCAGGGCCGCCGGCCGGTAGCCGGTGACCACCACGTCGGCGTCGGCGAGCAGCGCGTCGAAGCGCGCGCGGTCGGCGGGCCGGGCCAGGTCGAGCAGGGTGGACCGCTTGCCGAGGCCGGTGTCCAGGTGCTGTGCCTCGATCTCCGGCAGGCCCGGCGGGTCGACCCGGAGCACGTCGGCGCCGAGCAGCGCCAGGAACCGGGTGGCCACCGGCCCGGCGATCACCCGGGTCAGGTCGAGCACCCGTACCCCGGCGGCGGGCAGCCCGGCCGGCGCGGGCGGCAGCCGGCGGGGTGTCGTCGCGCCGTCGGCTGCCAGCCGGACCAGCGGTTCGGCGGCGACCGCCCCGGCCTGCGGATGGGCGTCCCACCCCGCCGGGGTACGGGCCGCGACGGCGAGGCCACCGGCGGCGTGGACCTGCGCCTCGACGACGGTGGCCGGACGCTCGCGGATCCGCGTGGCCACGGCGTCGACCAGGGCGTCGTCGTCGGTCCCGGTCGGGTCGAGGTCGAGCGCGGCCAGCAGCCGGCGCCGGTGGTGCGGGTAGTTGGCGTGGGTGCGGACCCAGCCGTCGGCGGCCGGCCAGAACCGGGACAGCGGCGCGAACCCGGTGAATGCCCGCCCGTCCACCCGCAGGTGTCGTTCGCTGGTGAAGGCCGTCGCCACGGCCCGGCTGTCCACGGTCAGCGGGCCGGGCGGGTGGTGCCCGCGGACCCGGGACAGCTCCGTCGCGGCCAGTCCGGCGGACGCGACGCAGGCCACCGCCAGGTCGGTGACCGGCAGGCGGGCCGGCAGGGTGGCCGCCGGGCCGGACACGTCCAGCGCGTCGGTGGCCGCCGGGTCGCCGCCCAGCGCCGTCCAGGCCGAGCGGACCGCGTCCGCCGTCGACTGCTCCACGAGCCGATCATGCCACCGGCCGGCGGCCGTCCCCGGTCGGGACGGCCGCCGGAACCGTCAGGCCGGTTTCCTGGTCTTCGACGGCGACAGGGTCGGCGCCGGGCTGAGCGACGGCGACAGGGTCGGCAGCGGAGTCTTCCGGTCGCTCGGGCTGGGGCTCGGGCTGGACGGCGCCGTGCTCGGCGTCGGGCGCGCGGTCGGTGAGGGCGCGGAGGGGGTCGGCGCGGGCGAGGCCGGGGCGGTCGCCGTCGGGGTGTCGTTCGGGAAGGAGGGCTCGCCGAACCGGTACTTGTCCGGGTCGAGCTTCATGGCGGCGGTGGCCTGCTCCATGAACTGCCGCCAGATCGGTCCGGGGCCGGTGGAGCCGTACACGTCGTAGCTGCCATCCTTGGTCTTCAGCGGCTTGCCGTCGGTGGTGCCGAGCCACACGGCGGAGGCCAGCGCGCCGGTCCAGCCGACCATCCAGGTGTGCACGTTCTGGGTGGTGCTCTGCCCCGCCTGCCAGGTGCCGGTCTTGCCCGCGGAGTCCCAGCCGTTGTCCAGCTTGGCCGCCTTCACCCGGCGCAGCGTCCAGTCGAGCTGGTCGATCGCCTCCTTGTCCAGGCCGAGGTCGGTCTCCTTGAGCTGCTCGGTGTAGACCTTCTCGTCGCCCTTGGTGACCGAGCGGACGAAGTGCGCCTCGGCGCGCTTGCCGCCCGCGGCGAAGGTGGCCATCCCGTTGGCGTGGTCCTGCACGCTGATGCCGTACTGGCCGATGCCGACCTCGGTGGAGAACCGCTGCGCGACCTCCTCGGTCGGCTGGTCGCGCAGATCCACCCGCTGCGGCTGCGGGTTGCCCTTGACCGTCTCCCACATCGAGTTGACCCCGGCCCGCTTGGCCATGTCCATGACCTTCGCGATGCCCAGCTTCTCGGTCAGCTCGAAGTAGGTGACGTTCAGCGAGGCGACGGTGGCTTCCCAGAGGGCGCAGTTCGGCTGGCACGGGGCGTGCTCGGCGTTGCGGATCGGGCCGGCCGCGCTGGCCTTGGTCCGCCCGGACTCGGGGAACTCCTTGGTGTCCGGCGAGTCGAAGTGCTGCTTCACGGAGATGTCGTTCTCCACGGCGGCGGCCAGGTCGTACACCTTGAACGACGAGCCCGGCGGGTGCTGGCCGTAGCCGCGGGCCTGCCCCTTCTCGTCGTAGTACCAGCCGGCGTAGTCGGCGCCGCTGTTGCCCCCGTTGCCGCCGTAGTAGCCGAGCACGCGGCCGGTGCCCGGTTCCACCGCGACCAGCGCGGCCTGCCAGTTCTTCGGCTGGTCGCGGACCGCCTCGGGGGCGGTGTCGCGGCGGATGTCGGCGGCGGCTTCGGCGGCGTCCTGGACCCGTTTGTCGATGGTCGTCACGATCTTGTAGCCGCCGTCCCGGATGACCTCGTCCGTCTTGCCCTTGAACTGTTCGGTCTCGCGCAGCTCGCTGAGCACGTGGTTGACCACCAGGCCGGTGGGCCGGTCGAGGCCGGACTGGCCGGCGTTCTTGTCGACCGGCTTCACGTCGTCCGGGTACGCCAGGTTCGCCGCCTCCTCGGGCGTGAGGTACCCCAGCTTCACCATGCCGTCGCGGATGTAGTTCCAGCGGTCGATCGAGTTCTGCTTGGCCTTCGCGTTGCGGGCCGGGTCGTAGCCGGGCGAGCCCTCGGGGTCGTTCGGATCCGCCTCCGGCTGCTTCACCATCGCGCAGAGCACCATCGCCTCGGCCTTGGTGAGCTGCTGGGCCGGCGGGGCGTCCCGGCGCACCGTCTTGCCGAAGTACGTCTGAGCGGCCGCCTCGATCCCGTACGCACCCCGCCCGAACGGGACGGTGTTCAGGTAGAAGCCGAGGATCTCGTCCTTGCCGTACTTGTCGTCCAGCTTCCAGGCGATGACCGCCTCGCGCAGCTTGCGGGAGTAGGTCACCCCGCGCAGGTCGGCGGCGACCCGCGCGTACTGCTGGGTGATGGTCGAGGCACCCTGCCGCTGGCCGCCGGTCAGGTTCGACCAGGCGGCGCGGAGCACGCCGGTGAAGTCCACGCCCTTGTTGGTCCAGAAGGTGCGGTCCTCGGCCGCGACGATCGCCTCCTTGGCGGAGTCGTTCATCTGGTCGTACGGGACGATCGTGCGGTTCTCCGCGCCGAGCTTCGCCATCGGCGTGCGGCCGTCGGCGTAGTAGACGGTGGTCGACTCGGGCAGTTTGAGGTCGGTGGGGGTGGGCACGCTGTCGAAGTAGTAGCCCCCCGCCACCAGGCCGGAGCCGGCCAGCAGTGTGAAGACCGCCAGGAAGATCAGCAAACGGTGGCGGCGACGCTTCCGCCCCGGTACCGGGGCTGTGGAACCGTCCGCGTTGTTGTTGTCACCGGTAGGAAGCACCCGCACCCGATACCCTCCGACTGCTCGGCCGAATCGTGTCCATGCTCGGCCTGCAGGCTAGCGGAGCTGCGCGGACACCGCTCGGGCCCGGCGTCGCCGGGTGTGGCGTTCGTCGCGCCGCCCCGGGCCCACCGGCCGGTCGCGCTCCGTGACCGTCCGGCCCGGGTCGCCCCGTGAAACATCCCGGCAACATTGACAGTCGGCTGTGGACCCGGCACGCTCGGACGAGCTGCGGGAACGCTCCCACACGTCGTTCCCCCCTCTGATCAGGAGCAATGACGTGGCCCTGACCTTCGTCCGACGGCGCGTGGCTGCCGGCCTCGCCACCGTCGCCACCACCCTCGCCGCGGCCGTGCCCGCCACGCCGGCCGGCGCGGCCGTCCGCGACGGCACGACCTTCTACACGCCGCGCCCCGACCACCGGGCGGTGGCGCAGATCGCCGAGCTGACCGCCGCCGGGCAGTACCACCGGGCGGCCCAGCTGGCCGACATGATCCGTACGCCCCAGGCGGTCTGGGTGACCGGCGGCTCCGGGCACTCGCTCACCCAGTCCGTCAAGGCCGAGATGCAGCGGGCCGCCGGCAAGAAGACCGTGCCCGTCCTGGTGGCGTACAACATCCCGTTCCGCGACTGCTCGCAGTACTCGGCGGGCGGCGCCGCCTCGGTCGACGATTACCAGGCGTGGATCGACGCCTTCGCCGCCGGCATCGGCGACCACGAGGCTGTCGTGCTGCTGGAGCCGGACGGGCTGGGCATCATCCCCTGGTACGCCACCATCAACGGCAACCAGGAGTGGTGCCGGCCCGCCGAGGCGGACCCGGCGACCGCCGCCGCCGACCGGTTCGCCATGCTCAACCACGCCGTCGACGCGCTGACCGCGCTGCCCCGCACCAGCGTCTATCTCGACGGCACGCACAGCGCCTGGCTCGGCGTCGGCGACATCGCCGACCGGCTGGTCAAGGCAGGGGTCGGCAGGGCCGACGGCTTCTTCCTCAACGTCTCCAACTACGAGACCACCGAGCGGCAGCTCAAGTTCGGCAACTGGATCTCCCGGTGCGTCCACTACGGCACCGCCGGCCCCGACTGGGCCCGCGGCCACTTCGACTGGTGCGCCAGCCAGTACTACCCGGCCGACCCGGCCGACTTCGGCACCTGGGGCCGCACCGACGCCTGGTACGCGGAGAACGTCGGGGACGTGCCGGCCGACCGCCTCGCCCACTTCGTGGTCGACACCAGCCGCAACGGGCGGGGGCCGTGGACGCCACCAGCCGGCGTGTCCTGGCCCGACCCGCAGACCTGGTGCAACCCGCCGGCGCGGGGCCTGGGCCTGCGTCCCACCACCGCCACCGGTGACCCGCTCGCCGACGCCTTCCTCTGGGTGAAGACGCCCGGCCAGTCCGACGGGCAGTGCGACCGGGGTACCGGCACCGGGCACGACCCGGCCCGGGGCGGCATCGCCGACCCGGCCGCCGGAGCCTGGTTCCCCGAGCAGGCCCTCGAACTGGTCACCTACGCCGATCCGCCGCTGCGCTGACCGGCGCCGGGCGGGGGTGGTCCCGTTGCGGGTCCGCCCCCGTCCCGCGCTTTCCGGCCGCACCCGGGCGCGGCTCAGCGCAGCGCCCACCCACTCGTCCGGCCGTTGCGTGTTCGCCCGCTGGCGTGGTGCACCGGCCAGCGGGCGTTGCCGCCGGCGCGGCCCGTCCAGAACGGTGACAGCCGCCACATGGGCTGCGCGGTCGCGCCGCCCGGGACGGGAAAGGCGTCCCGGTCCAGATAGCCGTGCCGCCGGTACAGGTCGCGGTCGGCCTCGCTGAGCGCCTCCGCGTAGGTGGGCAGGCTCAGCGTGTCCATCCAGCGCTGCGCCCCGGCGAGCACCGCGGCGGCCGGCCGCATCCCGCCCGGCCCGGGGGCGGCCAGCATCGCCAGGTGGTTGTGCGGCTCGGTGGGGCGTCGTGCGGCGAGCGCCCGGCCGAACCGGAGGAACCGCTCCGGGTCCGCCCCGTACGCCTCGCCGAGGCGGTCGACGTAGCGGGCCGGGCGCGGGATCGGCCGGTACCGGTGGAACCAGACGGTCGCCGCGGTGCCGTCCCGCAGCAGGAACGCGTCGCCGAAGAGCAGCGCGTGCTCCACCCAGATACGGGCCACGGCGGCGAGGACGGTGGGTCGGCGTCGGTCGTCCGGGACGAGCCAGGCGCCGAGGGGGGTCGGGGCGAGGGTGTCGCTGACGAGGTCGACGATCCGGTCGGTGTCGCACCACCGGGCCCGGACGACAGGCATGCTCACGCTCATGGGAACTCCTGGTCGGGTCGCGATCGGGTAGGTCGGAAGGACCGCCGGCGGGGGCGCGGGTTCTCCGCGGGGCCGGCGCGGGCCATCAGGGGCCGTCAGGCAGGCAGGTACGCGGAGCAGCCGGTGCCGTCCGCGGTGGCGGAACGGACCGGCTCGTCGCTCAGGCGGGTCGGGTGCCCGGTCGGGGCGCGCGCGACGGGTGGGCGTCGTCGCCGGAGTCGCGGCGCGGGAGTCCGGACTGGGCGGACGGCGTCCAGTCACGGGCGGAGGCGTCGGCCAGCTCGCCGTGCCCGCTCGTGGTGGAGCCCGCGCCGGTCGTGCCCGGGGCGGGCGGCGCGGGGGTGTGGGCGAGATCCGAGCGCAGCGGCGGGGTGTGGCGCGGCCCGCCCGACCGGGAGAGCTGTCGGTCGTGCGGCGCGGCGCTCCACCCTGCCGGGGAGGCGCCGGCGTGGTCCGTGACGGTGGCCACGACCGGATCGGAGTCCACAACCGGCCGGTCCGGGGAAACCACGGCGTCCGGCGTGCTCGCGGTCGGGGGTGCGGTCTCCGGCGCCGGGGTGGGAGCCGGGGGGTCGGTGTGCGGGGTCGGCGCCGCTGGCCCCGGGTGCGGCGGTCCCGGCACCGGGTCGTGCGGGTCGGACACCGGGTCGGCCCGGTCACGCACCGGCTTCGGCCCGTCCGACACCGGCCCCGCGATCGGACCGGGCGGCCCGGCCACCGGGCGCGGCCCGTCGGCCACGGGTGGCCGGACGGGTGGTTGGACGTCGCCGCGGATCGGGTCGGTCACCGGACCCGGTGCGTCACCGGTCGGGCCCGGCACGCCGGTCCCGACCGGGCCGGCGCCGGGTCGCGGCGCGTCGGTGGCCGGACCCTGTGTCGGCACGGCGCGGGCGGGCCGCGTGGTCGGAAGAGGGGAGTCGCCCAGGGACGTCGGCGCCCCGGGTCGGCCGGTCGCGGTCGGAGGGCAGTCCACCGCGGTGTCCTGCGCGGGTCGCTGCCGAGACGGGGCGGTGCCGGTGACGGATACCGGCCGATCCGTGGTCGGCCGGGTCGACGGCGCCGGGGCGCGGTCGCCGGTCGCCGGGGCGGACGGGTCGGGATCGGTGGCCGACCCGGACCCGAGCAACGGGCCGAGCGCGTCGGTGACCAGCTGCAGGGTGTCGCGGATCGGGGTGGGCCGGTCGGCGGCGTACGCGGCGCCGGCGGTGGCGATCTCGTGGGCACTCCATGCCACGGCGACCCCGCCGAGCAGCAGCACGAGGCGCAGCGTGACTCGCGTCAGTCGCCCGCCGCCTCGAGTCATCCCGGCACCCCCCGATCGTCGGCCAGTGCCGACGATCAACGCTGCGTACTCTACCGAAAGCGGTCGGCCGATTACACCCTGCGGCTGATCGAAACCGGCCGGCGTCGGAAACCGGACAGGCATGGGTGCTGCGCCGTTCGGGTACCACCCTCGGCCATGAGGACGAGCACGGCCGACCACCCCGTCGACGCCCCCGCGAAGCCGGCCGGCGTCGTCGCGGTCGTCGCCCATCGGAAGAAGACCCTCGGCGGCGGGCTCGACGAGCTGCGGGCCGGCCTGGTCGCCGCCGGGGTCGGGAAGCTCCTCTGGTACGAGGTGCCGAAGAGCCGCAAGGCGCCGAAGAAGCTGCGCAAGGCGCTCGGCAAGGGGGCCGAGCTGGTCCTCGTCTGGGGCGGCGACGGGATGGTGCAGCGCTGCGCCGACACGCTGGCCGGCTCGGACGTGCCGATGGGCATCCTGCCCGCCGGGACTGCCAACCTCTTCGCCAGCAACCTCGGCATCCCGGCCGACCTGCCCGAGGCGCTCCGGATCGCACTGCACGGCCGGCGGCGCAAGCTGGACCTGGGTCGGCTCAACGGGGAGCACTTCGCGGTGATGGCCGGCGCGGGCTTCGACGGCGACCTCATTCGGGACGCCGACCGCAAGCTCAAGGGCCGGCTGGGCCGGGTGGCGTACGTCTGGACCGGGCTGCGGCACGTCCGGGGCGAGTGCGTGCCTACCCGGATCCGGGTGGACGGCGCCGACTGGTTCGACGGCGAGGCGAGCTGCGTGCTCTTCGGCAACGTCGGCACGATCACCGGCGGCATCCCCGCCTTCGACGACGCCCGCCCCGACGACGGCGCCCTGGAAATCGGCGTCTCCACCGCCAGCGGCGCCATCGACTGGGCCCGCACACTGGGCCGGATGGCCGCCGGCCACTCCGAGGACTCACCGTTCGTGCGCATCACCCGCGGTCGCAAGGTCCGGGTGCGCTTCGCCGCCCCGAAGACGTACGAGCTGGACGGGGGCGCGCGGTCCAGGGCGAAGCGGCTCAAGGTGAAGGTCGTTCCCGGCGGGCTCACAGTCTGCTGCCCCGACTGACCGGCGTGTCGACAGCCGCCGGGTCAACCGCCGCGCCCCTTCCGCGCAACCGATTCCGACGACGAGGGACGTGACCAGAGCCAGCCACCGGGACCACGGCCCCACCACCGACAGCACCTGCCAGTGGGTCAGGTAGATGAACAGGGAGCTGCTGGCCACCGTGGCGGCCACCCGGTTGACCACGGGTCGGCCTGGTAGCCAGGGCACCCAGACGAGCAGGGCGAACCCGGCGACCACGAACGCCTCCCGGTACGGCTGCCCGAAGAGTCCGGGCACGGTGAGCGCGGCGGTGGCGGTGACCGCCACCCGCTGCGCGGTCCGGCTCGCCCGGGCGGCGGCCCAGCCCAGCGCGAAGAGCCAGCCGACCGTCAACGCGTCGGGCACGTGCCCGACGCTGGCGAGGCCAGGCAGGTCGTAGCGGGTGACCAGGCCGAGACCGGCGAGGACCAGCGGCAGCCCGAACGGGTACCGGCGTTCGATCCGGTCGACCGCCGGCACCGCGATCAGCGCGGTGCCGGCGAGCAGGATGTACACCAGCGCCTCGAGGAACCAGAACTGCCACTCGGTCGCCCCGTCGTGCGGGCCGAGGATGCTGTTGAGCAGCAGCACGTTGGTCAGCGTGTAGTCGCCGGTGAGCGCACCGGCCAGGGTGATCCAGACCACCGCTGGCAGGACGAGGCGGCCGGTGCCGCGCAGGGCCGCGCGTACCCGTGCCGGTCGGGGCGCGGCGGTGAGCTGGAAGCGGGCGAAGTTGAACCCGGCGACGGCGAGCAGCAGGTGCGCCCCGCCCTTGACGGTGAAGACCGGGATATGTGAGCCGACGATGGCGACGATCGCCAGCGCCCGCAGCGCCACGCTGGTCTCCAGCGTCCGCCGCCGGTTCGCCCGGACCGGCTCCGGCCGGGCCAGCTCCCGGATCGGCCTGGTGGGCCAGTCGGTGGGCAGGTCGCCGAGGAGTTCTTCCAGCCGGACGGAGGCCGCCACGTAGGACAGTGAGTCTCCGCCCAGGTCCACGAAGCTCTGGTCCGGGTGCACCTCGGGCTGGTCGAGCAGTTCGGCGTAGAGCCGGCAGAGCTGGTCGGTGCCGGTCGTGGTGGGCGTCGGCGCGGCCGGTGGCGGGGCGTCGAGGGCGTGCGCCGCGGCCCGGTCGGGCTTGCCGTTGGCCAGTCGGGGCAGCTCGGCCAGCACGTGCGCGCGGACCACGCGGGTCGGTAGCCCGGCCGCCTCGGCAGCCAGCCGCCGCACCCGCTCGGGGTGGTGGCCGCCGGCCGCGGCCACGATCAGCTCCCGGTCCGTGCCGACGCAGTACGCCTCGACGCCTGAGCGCAGTAGCCGCTCCTCGACGCGGCGCGGGTCGACCCGCAGGCCGAAGATCTTCACGAATCCCGCGACCCGGCCGACGATCTCGTAGAGACCGTCCGGTCCGCGCCGGGCCACGTCCCCGGTCTGCAGGTCGGTGACGGTGCGGCCGAGCGCCAGGTCGGCGGTGTGCTCGGCGTAGCCGAGCATGACGTTCGGCCCGGTGTAGACCAGCTCGCCGGTGTCCGGCTCCGGGTGGTCGGCCAGGGGACGCAACTGGAAGGACCCGCCGGGGATCGGCACGCCGACCGCCTCCGGTCGCCGCTCGGCCAGCTCCGGCGGCAGGTACGCCATCCGGGCGGTGGCCTCGGTCTGGCCGTACATGACGAAGAACCGCCAGCCGTGGCGGCGGCCGAGGGCGGCGTACCGGACCACCCGTTCCGGGTCGAGCCGGCCACCGGCCTGGGTGACATGACGCAGGTGCGGCAGTCGCATCCGGTCGAAGCCGACCCGGTCCAGCAGGTCGAAGGTGTACGGCACGCCGGCCAGGCTGGTGCCGCCCTGGGCCCGGAACAGCTCCCAGAAGCGGTGATCGGCGACCGAGAACCCGGTGAGGATCAGCGCCGCCCCGCGCAGCAGGTGGCTGTTCACCACCGAAAGTCCGTAGCAGTAGTGCGGCGGCAGGGTGGTGGCGGCCCGGTCGGTGCTGCGGATGTCCAGGTACGTGGCGATGGACTCGGCGTTGGCCTGGAGGTTGGCCGAGGACAGCCGGACCAGTTTGGGGGAGCCGGTCGTCCCGGAGGTGCTGAGCAGCAGGGCCAGCTCTGGGTGCAGCTCGTGGCGGGTGCCGGGGCGGCGTTCGTCCACGACGAGCGCCCCGTCGACCCGCCGGATCACCACGTCGGGGTCGTACGCCCGGACCAGCTCGTCCACTGCGGCGGCGGAGTCGCCGGGCACGAGCAGCAGCGGGTGCCCGCCGGCCAACGCCGCCAGGTACGCGACCAGCTCCTCGACCCGGTTCGCGCCGGTGAGCAGCACCAGCCGGCGTTCCGGACCGAGTCGGGCGGCCAGCGCGTCGACCCGCTCGGCCAGCTCGGCGTAGCTGAACCGGCCATCGGCGGTGATCAGTGCCGGGCGGTCGCCGTGTCCGGCCAGGGCGCGGACGAACGGCACCGGCGCGGTGTGGGCGTGCAGGCGCATGGCAACAGGTTAGGGGAGCCTCACCTAATATTTTGGTGGGGGTGGGTTGCTTCGATCGTGATGAGTAAGGTAAGCCTTACCTGTGCGAAAGCGTCTCAGTCTCGTTCTGGCCAGCGCCCTGGCCGGACTTCTGTCCCTGACCGCGTGCGGCGGCCCCGAGGGCGACCCGGGAAAGCCGGGCGACAAGCGGCTCACGGTCTACAGCGGCCGCAGTGAGGCCCTGGTCAAGCCGGTGTTCGAGAAGTTCGAGAAGGCCACCGGCATCGACGTCGACGTGCGCTACGGCACCACGTCGCAGATGGCCGCGCAGCTGCTGGAGGAGGGGAAGCGCAGCCCGGCCGACGCCTTCCTCGCCCAGGACGCGGGCGCGCTCGGCGCGGTCGGCCGGGCCGGACTCTTCGCGCCCCTCTCCGCAGCGCAGCTCGACCGGGTGCCCGCGGCGTACCGGGACAACGCGGGGCGGTGGGTCGGCGTCAGCGGCCGCTCCCGGGTCCTCGCCTACAACGCTCAGCAGATCACCGCCGCGCAGCTGCCGAAGAGCGTGTTCGAGCTGACCGGTCCCACCTGGAAGGGCAAGGTCGGAGTCGCCCCGACCAACGGCTCCTTCCAGGCGTTCGTCACGGCACTGCGGGTGCAGCACGGCGACGCCGAGGCCCGCGAGTTCCTCACCGGGCTCAAGGCCAACCAGCCGCAGATCCGCGAGAGCAACGTCCAGATCGTCGCCGACATCGACGCCGGCACTCTCGCCGTCGGCCTGGTCAACCACTACTATGTGTACGAACTGGCCAAGGAACGTGGCGGCAGCCCCGACGCGTTGAAGGCGAAGCTGCACTTCTTCCCCGACGGCGACACGGGCGGCCTGGTCAACGCGGCGGGCATCGGCGTGCTCGAGCGGGCCGGCGCGGACCCGGACGCCAGGACGCTGGTCGACTACCTGCTGGGCGCCGAAGCGCAGACCTACTTCGCCACGCAGACCTTCGAGTACCCCCTCGCGGCGGGGGTGCCCGCCGCGCCGGGCCTGCCGCAGCTCGCCACCCTCGAGGCGCCGAGGATCGACCTGAACGACCTGGACACCCTCGACGCCACCGTGACCATGATCAAGGAATCGGGGCTGGCCTGAGCACCGTCCTGGCCGGCGACCGTCGGGCCTCCACCCGGCGGTCGCCGCGCCGGCTGATCCGCCGGCCCGCCCTCACCGCCGCCTCGGCCGCCGCCGTGGCGGTCGCCCTGCTGCCCCTGGTCTACCTCGGCGTACGGGCCGCCGAGGCGGGCGCGGACCGGATCGTCGCCGAGCTGTTCACCGTGCGGGTCGCCGCGCTGGCCGGGCGGAGCCTGGCGCTCGCGGCCGTGGTCACCGCCGCCTGCACCGTGCTCGGTGTCGCCACCGCGCTGCTGGTCGCCCGCACCGATCTGCCCGGCCGGCGGGCCTTCGGCCTGCTCGCCGCCCTGCCGTTGGCCGTGCCGACCTATGTCGCCGGGTTCGCCTGGACCGCCACGTTCACCGGGTTCGAGGGCTTCTGGGCCGCCGCGCTGCTGCTCACCCTCTGCTCCTACCCGTACATCTTCCTGCCCGCGGTGGCGGCGCTGCACCGGGCCGACCCCGATCAGGAGGAGGTATCCCGTTCGCTGGGCCGGGGTCCGTGGGCCACCCTGTTCGGAGTGACTCTGCGGCAGATCCGTCCCGCCGTCGCCGCCGGCGCACTGCTGGTCGCCCTCTACGTGCTCAGCGACTTCGGTGCCGTCTCCATCGTCCGGGTCGACACCTTCACCCGGGCCATCTTCACCGCCTTCAACCTCGGCTTCGACCGCACCGGGGCGCTGGTCCTGTCCACCGTCCTGGTGCTGCTCACCGTCCTGCTCATCGGAGCCGAGCTGGCCACCCGCACCCGCGACGCCCGGTACGCCAGCGGCACCACCCGACCGCCCGTACGGCGGCCGCTGGCCCGCTGGCGCGGGCCGGCGCTGCTCGGTCTGCTCGCGGTGAGCGGGCTCGCTCTGGGCGTGCCGGCGGCCGGCCTGGCTCGCTGGCTCGCGGCCGGGGTGTCCCGTCCCGGCTCGCTCGCCGAGGTCGCCGCGGCGGCCGGCGCGTCGCTGTCGGTGTCCGTCGCCGGCGCCGGGCTCACCATGCTGCTCGCGCTCCCGTTGGGCCTGCTCACCGCGCGGGCCCCCGGCCCGGTCGCCACCGCGCTGGATCGCCTCACCTACGTCGCCCACGCGCTGCCCGGCGTGGTGATCGGCCTGTCCCTGGTGTTCTTCGCGGTCAACGTCGCGTATCCGCTCTACCAGAGCGTCTGGCTGCTCGCCCTGGCGTACGCCACCCTGTTTCTGCCCCTCGCCGTCGGCGCGGTGGCCTCCGCCGCGGCGCAGGGCCCACCCGCCGTCGAGGAGGCCGCCCGGTCGCTGGGACGTGGCCCGTTCACCGTGTTCCGCACCGTCACCCTGCCGTTGACCCTGCCCGGCATCGGCGCGGGTGCGGCGCTGACGTTCCTCACCTGCATGAAGGAACTGCCCGCCACGCTGCTGCTGCGCCCCACCGGCATGGACACCCTCGCCACCGAGCTGTGGACCCACACCAACTCCTCGGCGTACGCCGCCGCCGCCCCGTACGCCGCGCTCCTGGTGGCACTCGCGGCCGTGCCGACCTGGCTGCTCGCCGTCCGAACCGGACTCACCGGAGGTGCCCGATGATCGAGTCGATGCTGACCGTGGCGGGGGTCACCAAGATGTACGGCCCGGTGGTGGCGCTGGCCGGCGTCGACCTCGACGTGCCCCGGGGCGACCTGGTCGCGGTGCTCGGCCCGTCGGGCTGCGGCAAGACCACCCTGCTGCGCTGCGTTGCGGGGTTCGAACGCGTCGACTCGGGGGTTGTCGGCGTCGCCGGCCGGCAGGTGACCGACGGGCGTGTCCACCTCCCACCGCACCGACGGCGGGTGGCCGTGGTGCCGCAGGACGGCGCGCTCTTCCCCCACCTCTCCGTCGCCGGCAATGTCGGCTACGGCCTGGACCGGGCCGAGCGCCGCGGCGGCCGGGTCGAGGAGGTGCTGGACCTGGTCGGGCTGTCCGGGTATGCCGCCCGGATGCCGCACCAGCTCTCCGGGGGCCAGCAGCAGCGGGTGGCGGTCGCCCGCGCCCTCGCACCCCGCCCGCCGCTGGTCCTCCTCGACGAGCCGTTCAGCGCGCTCGACGCCCAACTGCGGGCCGAGCTGCGCGCCGACATCCGGCAGGCGCTGCGGGCCGACGAGGCGACCGCCGTGCTGGTCACCCACGACCAGGGCGAGGCGCTGTCCATGGCGGACGCCGTGGCGGTGATGGACGCCGGCCGGATCGTCCAACACGGCACGCCCGTCGAGGTCTACCGGGACCCGGCGACCCCCTGGGTGGCCCGGTTCGTCGGTGACGCGGTGCTGCTGCCGGCCACCGTCGACGCCGACGTGGCGGTCACGCCGCTGGGCCGGCTGCCGCTGCGCGGCCCGGCCGTCGGCGGCACCGCCACCGTGCTGATCCGCCCCGAACAGCTCCGGCTCGCCCCGACCGGCGGATCGGTCGCCACGGTGGTCCGGCAGGCCTTCCACGGGCACGACGCGTTGACCACGCTGCGGCTGGCCGACGGCACCCTGCTCACCGCGCGCACCCTCGACGAGGGTGCGGCGCTGGCCACCGGGGCGCAGGTCGGCGTGACCGTGCGCGGCCCGGTCCGGGCGTACGCCGGGGCGAGCTGACCGGCGACCGGAGCGACGGGCAGGATGGCACGCATGGAGCACGGCGTACGCGACTACCTGGCCGAGCTGGTCGAGCGGGCCCGGGCGGCGCTCGGCGACAACCTGGTCGGCGCGTACGCGGCCGGCTCGGTGGGGTTGGGCGCGTACCAGCCGGGGCGCAGCGACGTGGACGTGGCGCTGGTGACCGCGGGGCCGGTGGACGCCGCCGCGAAGCGGGCGCTGGTGGCGCGGCTGCGGCACGAGTCGCTGCCCTGCCCGGCGCGCGGCCTGGAGCTGGTCGTCTACCGGCGGGAGGTGGCCGGCTCCGGCACCCCCGAGCCCGGCTTCGAGGTGGAGCTCAACACCGGCGCGACGATGGCGTTCCGGGCCACGTACGACCCGACCGACCGGCCGGCCGCCGACGGGCGG
This sequence comes from Micromonospora sp. NPDC051924, assembly GCF_055586005.1. Lineage (NCBI taxonomy): Bacteria > Bacillati > Actinomycetota > Actinomycetes > Micromonosporales > Micromonosporaceae > Micromonospora > Micromonospora sp. NPDC051924. Next base: position 96,358 of record NZ_JBVJJA010000003.1, on the reverse strand, counting down.
TTCTGGTACGCCCTGGACCGCAGCATCCTGCGCCAGTCCGGGCTGGCCCTGCTCGGCCCGCCCGCGGCCGAGGTCTTCGCCGATCCCGCCCCGGCGGACCTGTGCCGGCTGCTGGTCACCGCGCTGGACTGGTGGCTGGCGCTGCCCACCCCCGAGGGCGACGGCCCGGCGCCGGGCACCGAGGACGCGGTGCTGGGCGCGTGCCGTTCGCTGGCGCGGGCCACCACCGGTGCCTGGCTGGCCAAGGTGGACGCCGGGCGGTGGCTGGCCGAGCGGGGCCGGCACGCGGAGCTGATCGGTCGGGCGATCACGGCCCGGCGGGGCGGCCCGGCACCGAGCGGACCCGAGGCCCGGGCCTTCCAGCGGTGGGTCCGCGCCGAAGTCGCCGGGATGCATTGACGCGGATCAGCGCCTTACTGTAAACAAGGCGTACTGATCGATCGGGGAGGTCCCCATGCGACGCTCGGTACCCCTGGCCGCACTTCTGCTCACCCTCGCCACCACCACCCCGGCCGCCGCCGCGCCCGCGGCCCGACCGGCACCCACGCCGCTGGCCGCCACGCCCGTCCAGGTCTACGGCGCCTGGCACTGCGGCAACGACTACTGCACCTGGACCACCCCGCGCACGATCGCCGAATTCGACAGCCAGAACCACTGGCTGATCGACCGGGGCGACGGCCGGCCCTCGGTCAACCTGGTCGTGCTGAGCTTCGTCAACCCGCTCGACCTGCTGCACCAGACCACCGACGCGACCACCCTCAACGGCGTGCCGCGCGGCATGACCGCCGAGATCGTGCAGTACTTCACCGCACGGGGGGTGCGGGTGATGCTCTCCATCGGAGGCATCACCTACACCGACGACTGGAACGCCGCCCTCGCCGAGAACCCCACCCTGCTCGGCCAGCGCGCCGCCGCGGTCGCCACCCAGCTCGGCGTCGGCATCGAGATCGACTACGAGCAGAACACCGACCCCGACCTCGCCGGCCTGCAGTCCTTCATCACCGCCTACCGCGCCGTCCACCCGTACGACGCCACCGGCGCCCGGCCCGAGGCCCGGCTCACCATCGACGTCGCCGCCGGCGACCGCTGGCTGATCGACCTCAACCGCAAGGCCACCGCCGACTGGCTGCGCACCGACACCCCGGTCCTCGACTACGCCAACGCGATGGTGGCCGCCCGGCCCGCCTCGGCCAGCACCTCCCAGGCCAGCTGGCAGGAGCACATCGACGGCAAGCCGCAGTACAGCCCGCCGGTGCCGCCGCTCGCCCCGGCGAAGTTCACCGGCGGGGTCTACATCGCCTACGGCGGCAAGCCGCTGCCGGAGTGCGTGGACTACGCCAACTCGGTGCAGAAGGCCGCCGCCCCGTACGTGCAGGGCGTGGCGCCCAACGGCGCGGGCAGCACCGCCGGCATGCTCGGCTTCATGTTCTGGGCCGCCGAGCGCCCCTCGACCCGGGGCATCGGCACGGTGCCGCCGAACACCTGCGAGCGGGGGACCGGCGCCGGGGCGACCGCGCTCGCCGTCCCGGTGCCGATGCCCGCGCTGCGGCAGAGCTGAGCAACAGCGCGGCTGCCTGTCGCGGTCGCAGGTTGGAGACCAAAGCGCGAATTAGGGGGCAGCGGATTGTCCGCCAACGCGCTCGCGGGCGCGTTTGATGCTGGCAATCTCGCCCTTGATTGGCCACCAATAGAAGGGAACGAACGCGGCGAGCACTGCCACGCCGAGAAGGGGATGCCATGCGCCTAGTGCGGTCCCTGCGGCAATCCACACGGGTGCTGGATGAAAACGCCTGCTGATCGCCGCCGCGCTGGCCGGGTCGGTGGTCGGTGCCAGCAGGCGGCGGCCGTGCCGCGCGTATTCCCAGATGACGTTGAACAGGATGGCCGCTACTTCGTAGGAGATTCCGTAGAAGACGACGGCAGTTCGCTTTCCATGACCGGACTCGAACGCGCTGGCCAGGACAGCGGAGGCGAATGGAAGGAACGCGATCTGCATCAAAAGGAGGGTGTTGAAGAGCAATATCAGGCGGTCCGCGGAGCGGATGTGGTCAAACATGACGTGGTGGTTCACCCACATCTGGCCGATGAGCAGGAAGGTGATGAAGTATGCCGCATATGAGGGCCAGAGTTCACGAAGGCCCGTCAGCAGGTGTCGAGTGTCCTCGGGCGGGCGGATTTCCAGAACAAGCAGCGTGACGGCGATGGCAATGACCGCGTCGCTGAATGTGACGACTCGTTTGGGGTCTCGCTCCGCACCTATTGGAGTGCTGAATCGGTCCTGGTGGTCGCCAGCGGTCGAGTTGTTGCTGGCCGTACGAAACCAGGGCATGCGCTTTCGCCCGACTGGTCAGGAGCAATACGTCGCGCAGCGGCGGCGCCAAGCGAGGGACGTCCACCATCGCGCTCGGACCTGCCTGGGCAGACTTACTCCTACTTCCATACGAGCCATCTCGGACCTCCTCGGCGCGGAAACGGTTGACTCCAACCGGTCGCCTTTCCCGCAGTTATAGGAAACAAACTCGCACTTGACCCGCACCTCGCCTGCCGGGGACGGACGGCGGGCATACGGCATCGCTACGGTCCGCTGACGATCACCTCTCCACATCCGGGGCGCCCGCCGGAGGCAGATCCTCGGGCTGCCGGGCATGTGGACGACGGGCCGCGGGCTGGAGCCGCGACACGGGCCGTGCCGGCAGTACAGGCAGCCCCGACGGCCCCGGGGTCAGTCCGCGCCGGGAACGCGGCGGCCGCGGCTGCTTCCTGGGTCTCCTGACCACCCTGCATGATTCACTCACGCGGCCAGCAACCGACGTTGAGGCAGCCATGAGACAGCGAAAGCCTCGAAGTCGACTGCCGAGGCCTGCAAGCAAACGGCGGTCCGCAGATGCTCGTCGTCGCTGCTCGGCGCGGAACTCACTCGTCGACAGCATGTACCCGTTTTTCCCGGCGGGTTCGTGCTCGCTGCAGCTCTCCTACGCCCCCCACTCCCGGCGCACTGGAGGCTGCGGCGGCTCCTCGTGCGGGGGATCTGTGTCAACGGTCTCGATGAGGTCCTCGGCCGGCGTGACTCGGGCGGGCAACTCGCCGAACCTGACGTGCCGCAGGCGGGCGAACTCCTCGTCCGTTGACCGTTCGGTGTGCCCTCGATCCTCACCCATCGCGGACCTCCCTCGTCGAATTCCATGGTCCCTCGCTGAGGCGACCTTCGGTTACGTCTGGGGACGCTAAGGTCCCGACGCAGACGGCGGGGGCCCGCACCCCGGGCGGGATGCGGGCCCTCGTCGCCGGCGCGGGCCGGCGGGTGGATCAGTAGACGGTCACGCCGTACGCACTGGCCGCCTCGGTGACCGGCTGGAAGAACGTGGTGCCGCCGGACTTGCAGTCACCGCTGCCGCCCGAGGTGATGCCGAGCGCCTTGGTGCCGTCGTAGAGCGGGCCGCCGGAGTCGCCCGGCTCGGCGCAGACGGTCGTCTGGATCATGCCCTTCACGGTGCCGCTGCCGACGTAGCGGACCGTGACGTTCAGGGCGGTCACCGTGCCGCTGTGGGTGCCGGTGGTCGAGCCGGTCCGCTTGACCGACTCACCGACGAACGCGTTCGCGGCGGTGTAGCCGCCCGGGTGGCTCAGCCCGGTGTTGTCGTAGCGGACCAGGGCGTAGTCGTTGCCCGGGAAGCTGGAGCTGATGGTCGGGCCGATCAGCGTGGTGTGGCTGGAGTTGGTGTACCAGGTGTTGGCGACGTCGCCGCAGTGCCCGGCGGTGAGGAAGTAGTACACGCCGGACTTGACCACGTTGAAGCCGAGCGAGCACCGGTACTGGCCGCCGTAGATTGCGTCGCCGGCGGAGAGCAGCGGCCGGAAGACGCCCTTGGCGCGGTCCACCCGGATCGCGCCGGCGTCGGCGCCGGCGCTCTTCTTGAGCGTGGCCAGCTCGGCGGCGGAGACGCTCTCGTCGGCGGTCACCACGACTCGGCTGGACGCCGCGTCCACCCGCCAGGCGATGCCGTCGACCCCGGAGGCCGCGACGGCGGCGTCGACCCGGGCGAGCTGGTCGGCGCTGTAGCTCGGGGCGGCCGAGGCCGGCACGGTGAACGCGCCGGCGGCCACCAGGCCCACGGTCGCGGCGAGCAGGGGAGTCAGTCGACTACGGCGGATTCTCACGGTCTCCTCCTAGGACGGTGAAGGCCGCCGGTTGCGTCGGCGTCCCTGCCGTATCGCCGCGGTCGGATCGGGGTGTGACCTTGGCGAACGCTTGACGGCGAGTATCCACCACGGTCTATGAAACTGGCAAGGGGTCCGTCGTGTCGGTATCGCTCCTGGTTAGGGTGGGCGGGGGAGGTGCGACGACCATGGCGGAGCTGAGCACGGACGTCCGGGCCGGACTGGAGGCGGCGGTGCCCGGCGGGGTGCGGACCCGGGCGGCCGACCGGCTCCGGCTGGCCCACGATGCCTCCCACTACCTGCTGCATCCGAGCGCCGTGGTGACCCCGGCCGACGCCGAGCAGGTCGCCGCGCTGCTGCGGCACAGCCACCGCGCCGGGACCCCGCTGACCTTCCGCTCCGGCGGCACCAGCCTCAGCGGGCAGGCCGTCACCGACCAGCTCCTCGTGGACACCCGGCGGCACTTCCGGGGCCTCGACGTCCTCGACGAGGGTCGGCGGGTGCGGGTCCAGCCCGGGGTGGTGCTGCGGCAGGTGAACGCCCGGCTCGCCCCGTACGGCCGCAAGCTCGGGCCCGATCCGGCCAGCGAGTCGGCCTGCACCGTCGGCGGCGTGGTGGCCAACAACTCCAGCGGCATGACCTGCGGCACCGAGTACAACACCTACCGGACGCTGGAGTCGGTGCTGCTGGTGCTGCCGAGCGGCACCGTGCTGGACACCGGCGCGCCGGACGCCGACGAGCGGCTGCGGGCCGCCGAACCCGAGCTGCACGCCGGCCTGCTGCGGCTGCGCGACCGGGTGCGCGGCAACCCGGACTCGGTGCGCCGGATCCGCGCCCAGTACGCCATGAAGAACACCATGGGGTACGGGGTGAACGCCTTCCTCGACCACGACGCGCCCGCCGACCTGCTCACCCGGCTCGTGGTGGGCAGCGAGGGCACCCTCGCCTTCGTCGCGGCGGCGACCTTCCGCACCGTACCCGTGCACCGGCACGCCGCGACCGGCCTGCTCGTCTTCGACACCCTCGGCGCGGCGATGGCCGCGATGCCGGCCCTCGTCGCCGCCGGGCCGGCGGCGGTCGAGCTGCTCGACGCCGCCGCCCTGCGGGTCGCCCAGGCCGACCCGAAAGCGGACACCGCGCTGCGCGGCCTCGCGGTGCGCGAGCACGCCGCGCTGCTGGTCGAGTGGCAGGAGTCCGACCCGGAGGCCCTGGCGGCGCGGGTCGCGGCGGCCCGGCCGGTGCTGGCCGAACTACCGCTGACCGCCCCGGCCCGGCTCAGCGGGGAGGCGCCGGCCCGCGCCGCGCTCTGGCACATCCGCAAGGGTTTGTACGCGGCCGTCGCCGGCGCCCGCCCGTCCGGCACCACCGCGCTGCTGGAGGACATCGCCGTCCCGGTGGCGGCGCTCGCCGACACCTGCGCCGCCCTCGCCGACCTCTTCGCCCGGCACCGGTACGAGGAGAGCGTCATCTTCGGCCACGCCAAGGACGGCAACCTGCACTTCATGCTGAACGAGCGGTTCTCCCACGGCGAGGCGCCCGCCCGCTACGCCGACTTCACCGAGGAGATGGTCGACCTGGTCCTCGGCCACGGCGGCACGCTCAAGGCCGAGCACGGCACCGGCCGGGTGATGGCCCCGTACGTGCGCCGCCAGTTCGGCGACGAGCTGTACGACGTGATGCGGGAGCTGAAGACGCTCTGCGACCCCGCCGGGGTGCTCAACCCGGGCGTGCTGCTCAGTGACGACCCCGACGTGCACATGCGGCACCTGAAGACGGTGCCGACCGTGGAGGAGGAGGTGGACCGCTGCGTCGAGTGCGGATACTGCGAGCCGGTCTGCCCCAGCCGCGACCTGACCACCACGCCGCGGCAGCGGATCGTGCTGCGCCGGGAGATCGCCGCCGCCCACGCCGACGGCGACCTGCCCCTGGCCCGCGAGCTGGAGTCCGCGTACGACTACGACGCGGTGCAGACCTGCGCGGTCGACGGCATGTGCGCCACCGCCTGCCCGGTCCTCATCAACACCGGTGACCTGGTGAAACGGCTGCGTACCGAGGAGCACGGCAAGGTCGCGCGGGCCGGCTGGCGCGGTGCGGCGAACCGGTGGGGCGCGGCCACCCGGGGCATGGCCCGCGGCCTCGACCTGGCCGGCGCGCTGCCGTCCGCGCTGCCCGAAGCGGCCACCCGGGCCGCCCGCGCGGTCCTCGGCGACGAGCGGGTGCCGCAGTGGCGGCGCGACCTGCCCCGGGGCGGCGCGGTCCGCCGGCCCCGGCCGGTCGACGAGCCGGACGCCGTCTTCGTCCCGTCCTGCCTCGGCACCCTCTTCGCCCCGGCCGAGGGCGGCACCGGCGTCGCCGCCGCGCTGCTCACCCTCGCCGACCGGGCCGGCGTACGCCTGCTCGTGCCCGAGGGTGTCGCCGGCATGTGCTGCGGCACGCCGTGGTCCTCGAAGGGGCTCACCGCCGGCTACCAGGCGGTGCGGGACCGGGTGCCCCCGGCGCTGCGCGCCGCGAGTCGCGACGGCGCCCTGCCCGTGGTCAGTGACGCCGCCTCCTGCACCGAGGGCTTCGCGAAGCTGGTCGCCGACGCCGGTGGGCTGCGGGTCGTCGACGCCGTCGCGTACGTCGCCGACGAGCTGCTGCCCCGGCTCACCGTGCGGCGCCGGCTCGGCTCGCTCGCCCTGCACCCCACCTGTTCGTCCACCCGGCTGGGGTTGGACGAGGCACTGCTCACCGTGGCCCGGGCGGTCGCCGACGAGGTGGTCGTGCCGGACGGCTGGCAGTGCTGCGGCTTCGCCGGCGACCGGGGCCTGCTGCACCCGGAGCTCACCGCCTCCGCCACCCGCGCCGAGGCCGCGGCCGTCGGGCAGCGGCCCTTCGACGGGTACGCCTCGGTGAACCGCACCTGCGAGATCGGCATGGCCCGGGCGACCGGGCAGCCGTACCGGCACCTGCTGGAGCTGCTGGCCGACGCCACCGCCTGACCGGCTCACCGGCCGGGCTGCCGGGGTCTCGACTACCGCGCGTCGACGTGGCGCCGGATCGGGCGGGCGAGGAGCCCCGCGGCGAGGACGGCCGCGGCGATTCCGGAGACCAGCAGGGGCAGGGCGCCGTCGGAACCCCAGGCGAGCCCGGCCCAGAGGCCGGCGGCCAGGATTCCCAGGCCGCTCAGTCCCTGAAACAGGCCCTGGCCGGTGCCCTGGTCGCCGGGGCTCAGGAGCCCGGAGATCCACGCTTTCCCGACTCCGTCGGTGAAGGCGGTGAAGCCGCCGTAGGCGGCCAGGAGCGCCCACGCGGCGGGGTGGGAGCGGGTCAGGCCGAGTCCGGTGTAGGCGAGGGCGAACAGCACCAGACCGGCGCCGAAGACCGTGCGCGGGGACAGCCGATCGGCGACGACGCCGGCCGGGTAGCTCAGCACGGCGTAGACCGCGTTGTAGGTGACGTACGCGCCGATGACGGCGGACACCGAGAAGCCGATCTCGTGGAGGCGCAGCAGCAGGAGGGCGTCGGGAAAGTTGACCAGGCTGAACAGCGCCAGCACGGCCACCACCCGCCAGTAGCGGCCGGGTAGGTCACGCGGGTGCCAGGTGCCGGTACGCGCAAGGCGGCGGGGCGTCTCGCGGACCGCGGCAACCAGGACGGCGCTGACCACGGCGGGCAGCACGGCGATGACGAGCAACGGCCGGATGTGATGGTCCAGCAGCTGGTAGAGGGCGAGACCGGCGAGTGGTCCGACCACCGCGCCGGTGGTGTCCATCGCCCGGTGGAACCCGAAGGCCCGCCCCTTGGCGCTCGCCGGCACGCCGGTGGCGATCAGCGCGTCGCGGGGTGCGCCCCGGATGCCCTTGCCCAGCCGGTCCACACTGCGACCGGCGAGGACGACCGGCCAGACGGTGGCCGCGGCGATGACCACCTTGCCGAGGGCGGCGAGCCCGTACCCGAGGCCGATCATCGGGCGGGCACGGAAGCGATCCGCGACCCGGCCGGTGACGATCTTGCTCAGCGCGGCGGTGCCCTCGGCGATCCCTTCGACGACGCCCACGACAGCGGCGGGCGCGCCCAACACGGCGGTCAGGAAGATCGGCAGAATCGGGTACAGCAGCTCCGACGCGGCGTCCTGCAACAGGGACACCCCGGACAGGACCTTCAGGTTCCGGGTCAGCCAGGAACCAGCCGGCTGATCAGTCACCCTGGACCCTCCTCGGCCAGATGCGGACACCGCTGTCAACGGTGGCAGACCGGCGGCCGCCGCGCGGCCCGGCCGTGGAAGAACCCCGGCCCGCGCCGCCGTGACAGCGCGCGCCGGCCCACCCGCCCCGGGGCCCCGCGACCGACGGGCCGCGGGGCCACCGGCGTCACCAGGTCGTGGGCTTGCCTTTCTGGAACAGCCACACGTCGAAGAAGGCATCGAGATTCTGTCCGGCCTCCCGCTCGGCCAGGGCGATGAAGTCCGCCGTGCCCGCGTGGCGGTAGCGGTGGCTCGCCGCCCACTCCCGCAGGATGCGGAAGAAGGTGTCGTCGCCGACCTTGCCGCGCAGCGCGTGCAGCGTCATGGCGCCCCGGTTGTACGGGATGCTGCTGAACATGTCCTCCGGGCCCGGGTCGGCGAGGACGATCTGCCAGAACGACGATGAGGCGGCCCGACCGTAGTTGCTGCCGCTGTTGAAGGTCTGGTCGACGGACGCGCCGCCGTTGTGCTCGGTGTACATCCACTGGGCGTAGGTGGCGAAACCCTCGTTGAGCCAGATGTCCGACCAGCGCTCCGGCGAGACGCTGTCGCCATACCACTGGTGGGCCAGCTCGTGGGCCATGGTGCCGACGCTCGCCGCGTTCGAGAAGATCGGCTTGGTCTGGGTCTCCAGGGCGTAACCCACGTCGGGGGCCCGGTCGATGATCGCCCCGGTCGAGGCGAACGGGTACGGACCGAACGTCGAGGCGAAGAAGTCGATCATCTTCGGGATCTGTGCCACGGCGGCGGCCGACCCGGCGACCAGTCGCGGGTCGACCGCCACGTACACCGGGATCCCGCTGGGTGTGACCGATTCGGTGACCAGGAAGCTGCCGATGGTGATCGTCGCCAGGTAGGTGGCCATCGGCTCCGTCGAGTCCCAGACGAAGGTCGTCCAGCCGTCCCGGGTCTCCGCGGAGAGGAGTTGTCCGTTGCCGACGGCGGTGAGCCCCTCCGGCACCTTCGCGGTGAACCGGAAGGTGGCCTTGTCGGTCGGGTGGTCGTTGGTGGGCAGCCAGGCCGGTGCGCCCTGCGGCTCGCCGGCGACGAAGGCGCCGTCGTCGGTCGGCACCCAGCCCTCGATCGACCCGTCGGGATCGGTGATCGGGCCCGGTACGCCGGCGTACCTCACCACCACGGTGAACGTCTGTCCGGCCTTGAGCTTCGGCCGCGGGCTGACGATCAGCTCCTGACCCTCGCGGGTGAAGTCGTGCGCATGCCCGTCGACCGTCAGCGAGGAGATGGCCGGACCGCGGAAGTCGAGGTTGAACCGGTCGAGGTCCTGAGTGGCGATCGCGGTGACGGTGGCGGTGGCAGCCAGGAACCGGCTCGCCGGGTCGTAGGAGAAGGTGAGGTCGTAGTGCTGGACGTCGTATCCGCCGTTGCCCTGGTCGGGAAAGTACCGGTCGCCGACGCTCGCCGCGCCGGCGACGTAGCGGGGGCCGCCAGGGTTGCCCGGTGCGGCGACGGCCGCGCCCGGCGCCACCACCGAACCGGCGGCCACCAGGACCACCGTGGTCAGTGCGGCACCGCGCAGGAGTGGGATTGTCATGCGAATCCTCTCTCGTGGAGTGAGGGCAGCGGCGGCCATCGGATGGCCACATTCCCATCCACCCGCATCGGATGCGAACTCGTCAAGATCTGCCGGCCGCCGCGAGCCCTCCGGGCCCGGGCGTAGCATTCGGTCGCATGCTGCGGAGTTGGTGGTTCGCGGGCCTGATGCTGGCCTGCGGGGTGCTCGTCGCGCTCGGCCAGGATCAGCGGTGGTTGGCCACCGTCGAGTTCGTCGTCTTCGCGGTGCTGGCCGTACTCCTCTCACCGCTGGTCTTCCCGAGATCCGTGACGGCGGCGCAGGCACAGCAACGCAGCGCGCGGGACGGCCGGCCGATCGTGTACTGGCGGCCCGGCTGCCGGTACTGCCTGCGGCTGCGTCGCCGGCTCGGCCGCCGGGCCGGCGGGGTGCACTGGGTGAACATCTGGCGGGACCCCGACGGGGCGGCGGCGGTCCGCGCCATCACCGGTGGCGACGAGACGGTGCCCACGGTGGTGGCGGGCGGCGAGACGGTGGTGAATCCGGACCCGGCTTGGGTGCTGCACCGCACAAACCCCGACCGGGTCGACACTGGCGAGTGAGAAGTGGCGGCAGGAATGAACGGCGACCCTGACTTGAGGACCGAGCGACTGCGGCTGCGGCGTTGGCGGGAGACGGACCGGGCCCCCTTCGCACGCATGAACGCTGACCCGCAGGTGATGGAGTACTTTCCGGCCCCACTGACCCGCCACGGCAGCGACCTGCTGGTCGACCGCATCGAGGCCGGCTTCGACCAGCACGGGTTCGGGCTGTGGGCGATCGAGGTGGCCGCGACCGGGCAGTTCGTCGGCTTCGCCGGCCTCTCGGTGCCCCGGTTCGACGCGCACTTCACCCCCGCGGTCGAGGTCGGCTGGCGGTTGGCGCGATCGGCCTGGGGCAGGGGGTACGCGACGGAGGCGGCCCGGGCGGCGCTCGAGTACGGATTCAGCCGCGCGGGCCTTCCGACGATCGTCTCCTTCACGGCCGCAGTCAACGTCAGGTCGCGACGGGTGATGGAGCGACTCGGCATGAGCCGCGACCCGGCCGACGACTTCGATCACCCGAACCTGCCGCCGGGACATCGACTGCGCACGCACGTCCTGTACCGGATCTCCCGTGGCCACCAGCAGCCGCCGCTGGCCTGAGCATTCCGAGCGTTGGACTACTTCGGCGTTTCCGGCGATCCTCCGGATCCGCGGGTGGCCGAGGCGGTCGGGCCGCTCCGGGACAAGCGGCAGCCCGACTGCCTGATGCGCGTGGTACGAGGGCTCAGTCAGGCGGCCGGAACCTGCTGCAGGGCTGCCGCCAGCGACTCGGCGTTCTTCTTGTCCACCCGGGGAAAGGTGAGCGACACCCCGTCGCCCGAGGCGCCGAACGCGATGCGCAGCAGGCTCACCACGCCCATCTTGACCTCGGCCAGCGAGGCCTGATCACGCGGCACCTCGCCGAGGACCTTCTTCCCGGGGCCACCGAGGAAGGTCTGCGGCAGGAAGATCAGCCGACGATTGGTGAGCACGACGAACTGCTTGCGGGTCGACGACAGTGCCGCCCCCAACGCGCCGGCGGCCTCCATGACCAGCGCCTGGCTGACGACCGTCCCGAGGCGACCGGACGAGAACTTTCCGACCATGGCCCGGGCCGCGACGATCGGCTGCTCGCCGGCCTGCAGCATCGGCGTCACGTACTCGAACGCCCGGGTCTGAAGCTTCTGGTTCACCGCGTTGTCCCTCTCTTGGCAGCAATCGTGCAGATGCTAGTGACGCGCAGGTGGAACCCAGATCCGACGATCGGCGGAGATCATCCCGGCGGAATGGCCGGCCCGGGCGCGCCGATCGGTCGAGGGCCTCCCGTTGCCGCGGGACGTGTGAGACTCACCGGATGGTGACCGAGGAACGGACCCGGGAAGCGTGGTCCGTGGTGGACACGGTGGCCGGTTGGGCGGCCGGGCACGAGGACGTACGGGGAGTGGTCGTCGTCGGCTCGTGGGCGCGCGGCGCCGCGCGGATGGACTCCGACGTGGACGTCGTGGTCCTCACCGACAACCCCGGGTACGCCGATCCGGCCGGCTGGACCGGCCTGCTGGGCGGCGAGGTCGTCCGGCTGGCCGACTGGGGGCCGCTGCGGGAGGTACGCCTGCGCCGCCCGTCAGGGTTCGAGGTCGAGGTGGGCGTGGTGCCGGTCAGCTGGGCCGACACCGACCCGGTCGACCCGGGGACCCGTCGGGTGTTGGGCGACGGACACCGGATCGTCCACGACCCGGCCGGCGTGCTGGCCGCGCTGTCGGCCGCCTGCCGCTGAACCGGGTCACAGCCCGGCGGTGAGTTCGGCGACGATCTCCGCCGCCGGGGCGGCGCGGGCCGCACGCCAGCCGGTGCCCGCCCACAGGTGCAGGCGGTCGGCGTCACCGGCCCGGGCGGCGGCGACCCGCAGCGGCCGGGTCAGGTGGTGCACCGCCGGATAGCCCAACGGGGCGTCCGCGTCGTACCGGTCGGTGAAGGCGTTGCGCAGCGCGCGGGCCGGTCGCCCGGTGAACGCCCGGGTGACCACGGTGGCGTCGCAGCGGGGGTCGGCCAGCGCGTCCCGGTGGGTACGGCTGGTGCCGCTTTCGGCCGCGCGCAGCAGCAGCGTGCCGACCAGGACGGCGGTCGCGCCGCCGGTGAGCGCGGCCCGCACGTCGGCCGGCCCGCCGACGCCGCCGGCGCCGAGGACGGGCAGCCCGGTCCGGTCGGCGACGAGGCCGACGAGCTCGGGCAGCGGCCGCAGCGGCGGCGGGGCGGCCGGGGTGAAGGTGCCGAGGTGGCCGCCCGCGTGGCCGCTCTGCGCGACCAGCCCGTCCACTCCGAGGTCGGCGGCGGCCGCGGCCTCCGCCGGGTCGGTCACGGTGACCAGCACCCGGGTGCCGGCACGACGCAGGTCGCGGACGACGGTCGCCGGGGGGAGACCGAAGGTGAAGCTGACCACCGGCACCGGGTCGTGGACGAGGAGGTCGAGCTTCGCGGCCCAGTGGTCGTCGTCCTCGATCCGCTCGGCCGCCGCCAGGTCCAGCCCGTACGGCGTGCCCTCGGCGGCGATCCGGGTCGCGTACCGGCGGAACTCCGGCTCCTCGACGGGCACCGGGGTGGGCACGAAGACGTTCACGCCGAACGGCTGGCCGCCGGCTCGCGCCGCGGCGATCTCCGCGGCCACCGCCTCCGGGGTCTTGTAGCCGGCGGCCAGGAAGGCGAACGCCCCGGCCGCCCCCACGGCGGTGACCAGGGTGCCGGTGGTCGGGCCGCCGGCCAGCGGCGCCGCCACGACCGGCGCGTCCACTCCGAGCAGGTCCCGTCGTCGCGTGTCCATGCCGCCAGTCTGCCGTGCGGCGGGGGACGACGACGCCCTGGTCCGGTCGGAACTCCAGCGGCGAGGTGCCGGTCGGTCTACGGTGCCAGAAGGGGCCGACCGGCGTCGACCGAACACCCAGCCTCCTAGGGCGGCCTGAAGGTGGTGACCGGGGTCAGGCTGCCGGTACGACCGGGGAACCGGCACCGGATGCCGGGACGCGACGGTGGTGTGGAGGTGGCAGTGCGAGAGTCCGCGGCCGAGCCGTCAGGGCGCCCGCTGGCCGGGCGGGTCGCCGTGGTCACCGGTGCCGCGCGGGGCATCGGCCGGGCCGCCGCCGTGGCTCTGGCGGAGGCCGGGGCGCAGGTCGCCGGGGTCGACGTCGCCGGTCCGGTCAGCCCGATCCTCGACTTCCCGCCCGCCACGCCGGAGGACCTCGCCGAGACCGGCCGGCTGGTCGCCGCGGCCGGCGCCCGCTGGTCCGGTCACGTGGCCGACCAGCGGGACCTGGCCGCCGTCCGGGCCGTGGCCGAAGCGGTGGAACGCGACCACGGCGGCGTCGACGTGCTGTTCGCCAACGCCGGCATCCAGGCGTTCACGCCGCTGCTGGAGATGACCGACCCCGACTGGCACGACCAGATCGACGTGAACCTGACCGGCACCGCGAACGTGCTGCGCGTGTTCGCCCCACTGCTGGTCCGCCGGGGCGGTGGCCGGATCATCGTCACCTCGTCCACTCAGGGGCAGCACGGCACGAAGAACGGTTCGGCGTACTCGGCGTCGAAGTGGGGGCTCATCGGCCTGGTGAAGTCGGCCGCGTTGGAGCTGGGGGTGCACGGGATCACGGTGAACGCCGTCATCCCCGGGCTGGTCGACACCACCCTGACCCGTCACGAGGACCGGTACGCGCAGGCCATCGCCGAGGGCGGCCGGACCCCGTCCGGGGATGCCGCGACCGACGAGCGGACCGCGGTCGAGGTGCTACGTGCGAAGACGCCGCTGGGGGTGCCCTGGGTGCAGCCGGAGGACGTCGCGCCGCTGGTGGTGTTCCTCGCCTCCGACGCGGCGCGGATGGTCAGCGGCACCGCGTTCGCCGCGACCGCCGGCGACAGCGCCCACGTCACCGCCTGATCGGTTCACAGCAGGGGTTGCATGGTCCCCCAGCCCGTACCGATGCGGAGCCGGGCCGGGAAGGTCGCGCCCCGGCCACGGTACAGGTAGAGGTAGCCCGTCGACTTGTCGACGGCGACGAGGTCCTGGCTTCCGTCCCGGTTGAAGTCGCCGATGCCGACCAGGTCCCGCATGCCGTTCCAGCCGGCACCGACCTGGACCCGGGCGCCGAACCCGCCCGCCCGTCCGGGATAGAGGAACAGGTAGCCGGTGGACTTCTGCCGGGCCAGCAGGTCCTGTCGGCCGTCGCCGTTGGCGTCGCCGATGCCGGCGAGTTCGTCCATGCTGTTCCACCCGGTGCCGACCGCCGTCCGGAGCGCGAACGAGGTGCCGCGCCCCGGGTAGAGGTACAGGTTTCCTGAGGAGGTCTGCACGGCGAGCACGTCCCGGTAGCCGTCGCCGTCGAAGTCGCCGATCGGGGTGATCTCGCGCATGGTGTTCCAGGCCGTGCCGATCCGGATCCGGGTGGCCCAGCCCGTCGGGCTGTGCGGATACAGCCACAGGTCACCGGTCGTCTTGTTGCGGGCGATGACGTCCTCGTGGCCGTCCCGGGTGAGATCGGTCCGGACGATGGCGTCCATGCCGTTCCAGCCGGTGCCGACGGTCGTGCGGTTGACGAGGTTCGTGCCGTTGCCCTGGTAGAGGTACAGGTTGCCGGTGGCGGGTTGGCGGCTGAGCAGATCGGACCAGCCGTTGCCGGTGAAGTCGCCGAAGGGGGTCCGGGGGAGCGGAGCGACGTCCAGATAGTCGTTGTCGATGTTGATCGTCACGCCGCCCCAGGTCTCGTTGTGTCCACCCTGGTACTGCTTCATCCGCCGCTGGGGAGACCAGTACGTGCCGGGAATGGCCGGATCGGACACGGTCACGACCCCGTCCCAGCGGGCGAAGTCCAGGTAGTCGGGCGGGACGTAGCCCGGCGTGGCATAGGCGGTGACCTGGTCGGCGACGCCGGAGGCCAGGCTGCTGTAGAAGCCGGACAGGTAGCCGAGGTCGTGCAGGCGCGCCGTCCACGCGCTCATGAAGGCGAGCACTGCCGCGCGGCAGGCCGCGTCGTCGGTCCGGTACGCCTCCATGTCGAAGATGAGTACGCTCTCCGGCGCCAGGCCGAGCGTCGTCGCCTGGGCGACCGCGTCCTCCGCCTGCGTGCGGCCCTGTGTCGCCGCGTTCGCCGGGTCGATGAGGTAGCGCTTGGTGGACGTCGTGCAGGGTGCCTGCAGTCCGAGGTAGATCGGCATGAGATGCCAGCCGGCGGCCTGCTGGGCGGCGACCCAGGAGGGGGTCAGGTTGGGCTGCGTGCAGGCCCGGTTGATGCCGCCGAAGTAGATGCCGATGGCCCGGTAGGGCGAGGCCAGCCACGCCTGCATGGTCGCGGCCGACGGGGCGGTGCAGGCGTCGAAGCCCAGCCCGGTGAAGCTGCCGGGCGAGGGGTCGGCCGCCGCGAGGGCCGCGTCCACCGGGGCGGCGTGGGCCGGGGCGGGTGCCGTGGCGACGAGCGTCAGTACGGCGACGGCACCGACCACGAGGGCGTGGATCAGGTGGCGCCGGGGGCGCGGAAGAGCGTGGCTGTCCATGCCGGTCTCGATTCTGGCCATGGTGACCAACCGACTGGTCCTGCCTTTCAGAGCAGCAGGTCAGCGGTCACTCCACCAGGGCCGAACGGACTGTCTCCGCTGGACGGCAGTGCTGCCGACAGCCGGCGACTTCGTCCCGGGCGAGCGCGGCGCACCGCGTCCTGGTCAACCGGCGTCGCCGAGCTGGGCGCGTACGCTGGCGCGGTCGATCTGCATCCAGTATTCGGTGATCAGTCCGTCCGTGACGTGGTAGACGATCGAGTTGATCTGCCGAATCTCGCGCCCGGTCGGTGCGACCCCGTCGACCGGCGCCAGGTGGCGTCCCCGCTGGGTCAGCCGGACGTACGCCCGGGCGCCGTCCACCAGGAGCTCGTCGATCGTGATGGTGAACTCGCCCCAGGTCGCGGTCATCTCCCGCACGTGCTCGGCGTAGTCGTCGGGGGTCCGCGCGATGGTGACCTCGTCCTCCGACTCGACCTGGTGGGCTCGCACCGTCGGGGCCAGGAACTCGGCGGCCCGCTCCGGCTGCCGCCCCGAGCGCACGTACCTGATGAAGTCCGTGACGACCCGGCGGGTGTCCTCACTGTCTGTCATGATCACACCCTGTCAGATTCCGGCCGGGGCGGAGGCCGGCGGAGCGCGTGGTTCCGGTCACTCGGCCTGCGCAGCGGGGCCGAACGGCGGGCGGCCGGACCCACGGGTGGCCGCCCGCCGTTCGGTGGGGTGCCCGCCGGGCGGGGGATCCCGGCGGGCTGCTCGTTCCCGGCGCGACCGGTCAGCCGGTGACGGTGGCCAGGTAGCGCTCGGCCGCGTCCGGCGTCATGAACCAGTCCCGGAAGTCGTTCGGGTCGCTGAACCCGTTGGCGAAGCGCCGGGCGACGACCTCGTTCCCGGCGGCCGCGCCGAGGAGTTGCTGCACGTGCGGCGGCAGCGGTTGCAGCATGGCGTTGGTCCAGCCGGTGACGGCCTCACCGACCCCGGCCCAGAACCGCTCGAAGGTCTGCGTCATCCAGTCCTGGTCGAACGGCCGATCGCCGCGCTCCAGGATCGACCCCAGGTACGAGTACGCGCACTTCGCGGCGGTGTTGCTGCCCTGTCCGGTGATCGGGTCGTTGGCCACCACCACGTCGGCCATGCCCAGCACCAGTCCGCCGGAGGGCAGCTCGGCCACCGGGCGGCGCACGGTCGGGGTGTAGCGGCCGGAGAGGGTGGCTCGCCCGTCGGTCAGCTCGACGTTCGTGCAGCGGTCGTAGATCCACGGCGTGTAGCGGCGGATCAGGTCCAGGGTGAGCTTCAGATGCTCGGCCGGGTCCCGCCGCTCGACCCACAGGTCCAGCGGCCCGCCGGGCACCGCCTCCCAGAACAGGATCTCGCACGGCCCGGAGTGGGTCAGCGCGGGAATGACGAACAGTTCGCCGAGGCCGGGCACCGCGTTGAAGCTCACGTGCGGCACCGGCAGCAGCGGGTCCGGCGTCATCCCGTGCACGTACGCGACGGCCAGCCCGCGCTGCGGCGTGTCGTACACCGAGCGCTGCGGGTCGCGATCGAAGACACCCACCAGGTCGCCCTTGCCGGCGGCGACCACGGTCAGGTCGTACCGGCCGAGCCGGGTCAGGCCGTCCAGGTCGGCGGTGGTGACCGTCTGGTAGAGCACGGTGCCGCCGCGCTGCTCGAACAGCTCCAGCCAGTCGGCCATCTTGATCCGCTGGTCGGTGCTCTGCGCCGGCTCGTCGAGCGGGGCGGCGATCCGCAGCGCCCGCTCGCCGGGCGGCGCGGACAGCGACACGTGCAGTCCCTCGATCCGGGGCGCCTTGTCGGCCCACAGGTCCAGGCCGTACCGGCGCTCGGTCGCGAGGGCCGTGGCGAACATGGCCTGGGTGCTCATCACCCAGCCGCGGCGGATCTCGTCCGGGGTGCGGGCGGACATGACGGTCACGTCGTAGCCCTCGGCGAGCAGGCTCAGGGCGAGCTGGAGGCCGGACTGTCCGGCCCCGACGACAAGGATCTTGCGCATGGTTCCTCCAGGTTGAGCTACCGCGCCGCGAGGGCGCCCGCGGTGGGCCGGGCGGTGCGGGACATGGTGTGTTCCACGACGGCCAGCAGCGCGCGGGCCACCGACGACGGGTCGCGAGCGTCGCAGGCGACCAGGGGTACGCGGGCGGGCAGCGCCAGCGCAGCGCGGACGTCGTCGAGCGGGTGGTGCAGTTCGCCGTCGAAGAGGTTCACGCACACCACGAACGGCACGTCGCTGTCCTGCTCGAAGTAGTTGACCGCCGGGAAGGAGGCGGCCAGGTTGCGGGTGTCGGCGAGCACCAGCGCGCCGACCGCGC
Organism: Micromonospora sp. NPDC051924; assembly: GCF_055586005.1. Lineage (NCBI taxonomy): Bacteria > Bacillati > Actinomycetota > Actinomycetes > Micromonosporales > Micromonosporaceae > Micromonospora > Micromonospora sp. NPDC051924. The sequence goes on along the minus strand of NZ_JBVJJA010000003.1, from coordinate 78,016 downwards.
CCCGGCACAGGTCGTCCCACATCGGCCAGAACCGGGGCTGGCCCGGCGTGCCGAACAGGTAGAGCACGAGGTCGGGGCCGATGGTCAGCCGACCGAAGTCCATCGCCACGGTGGTGGTGGTCTTGTCGATGCCGGGGTCCAGCCGGTCGACGGTCTCGCTGGCCGCGGTCATCCACGCCTCGGTGTTGATCGGCGGGATCTCCGAGATGGACGCGACGCAGGTCGTCTTGCCGACCCCGAAACCGCCGGCGATGACGATCTTCGCCGAGGTCAGCAGCGGATTGTCAGGCAAGCTTGCGGAGGCCATCGCGCAGTCTCTCCAAGAGGCGGAAGTCGACGTTGTCGTGGTCGCTGTGGACGAGCAGTCGGTCGGTGGCGGCCAGGTCGTCGACGACCACCCGGGTAACGCCCAGCGACATCCCGCAGACCGCGGAGAGTTCGGCGACCGAGCGGGCGGTCCGGCGGGCGTGCTCGTACAGGGACCGGGCCTCGGGCAGCAGGCCGGAGGCGAAGACGGCGTCGTAGTAGGGCACCGACACCAGGGTGTGCACCAGCAGCGGCTGGCGGGTGCGGGTGCGGCCGGCGGTCAGCACGTACGGCCGCACCTTCCAGTACCTCATCGGCATGATCAGCTTCCTTCGGCCGGGTCAGCGGGGCTGGCTGGCGGTCATCCGGTGCAGCTCGTGCCGGACGGCCGGGGTGAGGGCGTGCCACACCGCGCCCACGAACTGGGTCATCCGGTAGGAGATGATCCGCAGGTCGCAGCCGGGGGCGGCGGCGACGGCCAGGCCGGCCGACTCGCCGACCCGCATGAACAGCAGGTGCCCGCGCGGCAGCCGGACGGTCAGGTACTCGGAGGCGCCGAGGTCGAGCAGGGCGGCGCTGCGGTCGGCCATGCTGAGCAGGCCGGCGGTCAGCGCGGCGAGCTGGTCGCCGAGGTCGCGGCCGACCCCGTGCGAGGCGGCGAGCTGCAGGCCGTCCAGCGACACCAGCATCGCGTGGCTCACCCCGGGCGTGTCCTCGGCGAACTGCCGGATCAGCCAGGCGCAGTCCGGCAGCCCGGAGCCGTTGGTCGCCGTGCCGGTGCCGGGGTACGCGTGGGTCATCGCTGCCGTCCTTCGTCGTCGGTGGGGGTGCGGGCGTCGCCGACGCCGGCCTCGAAGGCCGCCGTCTCGTCCGGCCACGCCTCGGGCGGGGAACCGGCGCCGGGATCCGCGGGCGGGCGGGGCCGCGGAAGCTGGTCGCGGACGCTCTCCGGCACCCGTCGGGGCAGGCCGGTGGCCGGCTGGGGCGGGGCGGACGGTCCGCCGAGCGTGTGCAGCGGAACCGTCGGCGAGTCAGTGCTGTCCGGCGCGGCGGCCATCGGCGTACTCCAGGGATCGGTGGTGGCCGGTGGCGGCCAGGCCGGCGGCGGGGTGGGAGTGCCGGCCGGTCCCGGACCGGGCGACGTCGGCCACCCGGCGGCGGCCGGGTCCGGACCGGGCGGCGCCAGCCAGGCGGCCCCGGCGGCCGGGTCCGGCGCAGTGGGGATCTCGCAGAGCAGCGCGCCGGGGACCAGCACGGTCGCCGTGGTGCCGCCGGAGGGCCGGTTGGTGAGGGTGACCCGCAGCCGGTGGGCGAGCGCCAGGTGGGCCACCACGGCGAGCCCGAGGTGGGTGGCCGGGTCGAGGGTGACCGGGGCGAGCGACGCGCCGCCGAGCAGTGCGTTGAGCTGGCTCAGGTGGTCCGGGTGGACGCCCACCCCGGCGTCCTCGATGCGCAGCAGGACGCTGCCGTCCTCGGTGATGAAACCGGAGACGATCACCGGGGAGGTGGGCGGGGAGAACCGGGTGGCGTTGTCGAGCAGTTCGGTGAGCACCCGGATCACGTCGTCGGCGGCGAATTCGACCACCGCCAGGTCGACCACGTGGCCAACCCGGATGCGGGGGTAGTGCTCGACGGCCGAGGTGGCCGCCCGGACCACGTCGACCAGGGTGACGGTCTGCGGGTCGGCGTCCTCGACCCGGCGGCCCAGCAGGACCTGGAGGTTCTCGGCGTGCCGGCGGATGCGGGTGTTCGCGTGGTCGATGCGGTAGAGGCGTTCGAGACGTTCGGGGTCCTGCTCGTCGGACTCGACGGCCTCGACGTGGGAGCCCATCTGGTAGGCCGAGGCGAGGATCCGCATGGCGAACTGCTCGCAGATGGCGGGCCAGGGGCCGGGGCGCTCCTCGGGCGGCGGCGGGGGTTCGGGGGTCTCCGGTGGGGCGGCGGCCCACTGGGCGACCGTCGGGTCCAACCAGCGCGCCGCCCGCTGCCGCCAGGTGGCCCGGCGGTGCCCCGCCGAGGCTGCTGGGGTGATGTCGGTGCTCTTCACGAAATTACCGGCCTGTCCGTGATGATCGGCTCTGGCATGGTGGGGGAGTCAACCACCGTTGTGGGCTGATAGCAACGGCCAAGGTCAACTTGGGGCGGTTTTCACACCCTGCCCGCCGCATTGCCACGAATGCTTGATCGGCGTCAACCGGCGGAACGCAACGGCCGGACGGAGAAAATTTCGCGGCGGACCGGACGGGAGTCGGCCGCCGGACGTCCGGCCCGCTAAGGCATGATCATGGAAGGCGTCGAGCGGGGAGGGGACGGAACCGATGACCGTGGAGGTGCCGCACGGCGGCCGGGTGCTCTTCATCGGCGACAGCATCACCGACGCCGGCCGGGACCGGACCTGCGGCGACGACCTCGGCACCGGGTACGCGATGATGGCCGGCGCCTGGTTCACCGCCCGCCATCCGGGCCACCGGGTCGGCTTCGTCAACCGTGGCATCGGCGGCGACCGGGTACGCGACCTGCGTGCCCGCTGGGCGACCGACTGCCTGGCCCTCACCCCGACCGTGGTGTCGATCCTCGTCGGCGTCAACGACATGTGGCGCCGGTACGACCGGGACGACCCCACCAGCGCCGCCGACTTCGCCCGCGACTACCGGCACATCCTGGAATCCACCCGCCGGGCGGGCGCGCGGATCGTCCTGGTCGAGCCCTTCCTCGTCCCGCTCGACGACGAGCAGCGCCGCTGGCGGGAGGACCTCGACCCGAAGGTCGACGTGGTGCGCCGGCTGGCCGCCGAGTTCGACGCGACCCTGGTCGCGGTGGACGAGCTGTTCCAGGCCGCCGGCGTGGACGAGCGGGTGTGGACCCGCGACGGGGTGCACCCCACCCCGTTCGGGCACGCGCTGATCGCCCAGGCCTGGCTGCGCGCGGTCACCCCGGCGACCTGAGGGCCGGGGCAGGACCCGGCCCACACCCCACCTCAGCCCTGGTCGAGCTGGACCGTGGCGATCTCCCACGCCCGCAGCGGCAGCCGGACCCGCCCGCCGTCGTCGACGGGCAGCGCCTCGCCCGGCCGGCCGCGCAGGTCGGCGCGGCACGCCGCGCGTACGCCCCGGCCGGCGGTGACGACCGCCTCGGTGTCCCGGCTGGCCACCACCCGCAGTTCGAGGTGGCCGTCGCGGTCCCGGGCGCTGGTCAGCGTGACGCCGTTCCCGCCGACCGCCAGCCCGGTCACCGGCTCGGGCAGCCCGGCCGACGGGTCGCCGCCGCCCCGGAAGGGCAGCAGCCCGTGCCGGTACGCCTCGGCCGCAACCGCCACCCCGGCGGAGTCCCAGTCGCCCCGGAACGGCAGCACGGCTAGCTCGACGCTGCGCGCGCCCCGGCACTGTGCCTGCGGCGTGGGCAGCTGCGGGCCGGCGGGCTCGTCGCGCAGGGCGTGCCGGTTGCGCGACAGCATCCCGATCGACCGCAGCACGGTGACCGCCACTTCCCGGCCGGAGTCGGTCAGCTCGTACTCGGTGGGCTGGGTCAGCAGGACGGCGAGGGACCCCTGGCCGCCACCGGCGGCGACGAACCCGTTCGCGGGGAACGTCGGCAGCGGCACCTCGCCACCGCCGCCCTCGGCGGTCAACCCCCGCTCGACGACCGCGAACTGCCCCTCGGCGTACGACGAGCGGGCCGGGGACGGCAGCGGCAGGTGCAGCCGTACCCGGTGGTCGTCGCAGCGGTTGTCGAAGTCGAGCCGCATCCGGGCGAACGGCTCGCCGGCCCGGATCTCCACCCGGGTGGTGACGACGCTGGTCTCCCGCTCCACCCGGCGCGAGCCGGCGTCCACGTCGGCGCCGACCGGCCAGCGGTACTCACGGACCACGTCGAGCACGGCGACCACCGGGCCGTCGTGCACCACCACCGTGCGCACCGCCCGGGGCTTGTCGACCAGCTCGTCGGCGGCCGGCGGGGCGTAGTTGTAGCTGTCCCCGACGTCGCCGCCGTCGACCAGCCGGCCGACCCCGTCGACGTTCAACCCGTCCGGGGTGGACAGCCGCAGCGTGCCGTCCTCGGCCACCTCGACCCGCAGCAGCCCGTTGTCGACGGTCCGACCGGTGACGGTGACCGGCGTCGCCGTCACCGCGGCCGGCTCGGGCAGGGGCACCGGCCGGACCGCGGCGAGGCCGAGCGCCGGCACGGTGACCGGCGCGGCGACGGTCACCCGTGGCGCGGCGACGATGCGGACCCGCCACCGGTCCGGGCCGGCCGCCTCGGCGAGCGCCAGCTTCACGTCCGCCACGTCGAAGGTCGGGTCGCCGTGCCGGGCCACGTGGAAGGTGAGCGTGGCGTCGGCGGGCGACACCGACCAGGTGGTGATCTCCTGCCCGTACAGCTCGGTGCCGTGCACCCGGGTGAGGATCGCCGGCAGCTCGCTCGCCGGCACCAGGTCGTCGGCGAGCAGCGTGCGGGCCCGGTCGAGGACCTGGGCGGGTACCACCGCGCCGGTGGCGTCGACCAGGCCGACCGGCCCGTCCGCCGGGGCCTCGACGTCCAGCCGGACCAGGGCGGTGCGGGCCGCCGGGGTGGGATTGAACACCAGGTGGCCGTCGCGCGGCACGCCGGCGGCCAGCCGCGCCCCGACCAGGTCGCAGACCGCCCGGCCGAGCTGGTCCGCCTCGGCCAGCCGGGCGGCCACCTGCTCGGCGGTCTCGTCGCAGCCGCAGCCGGTCACCGAGTCGTGGCAGCTCGCGTCGATCAACCGGGTCCACGCCATGTCGAGGAAGCGCTGCGTGGACGGGTCGCCGAAGAGCGCGGCGAGGGGTTCGGCGTACCGTTCGACCCGCCGCTCGGCCCGGCCCATCGCCTGCTTCAGGTGGGCGCGGACGGAGATGACGCCGGGCAGGATGTTCGCCCGGGCGTGCGAGCGCAGCTCGCCGGCCACCACGGGCAGGCCGTCCACGGTGGTGGGTTGGGTGGCGAAGTACTCGGCGAGGGTGCCCAGCCGCAGGCGTACCCCGTCGAGCGCGGCGGCGGCCAGCCGGTCCGGGGCGTCCGGCGCGGGCGCGGCGTGGTCGGTGCCGTACATGGCCAGCACCGGGGTGTCGACGCCGTCGGGCCGCCAGCCGGTGAGCCGCTCGGCCAGGTCGGCGGCTCGGCGGGTGACCAGCGCCGGGTCGTCCATCAGGCCGGCCGCGTTGCCGTAGCCGCCGGGCAGGTACTCGGTGCGGATCGTGGTGCCGTCCGGGGAGCGCCAGGCGAAGGTGTGCGAGCGCACCCGCTCCGGCACGCCCCGGAACACGCAGGCGTGCGCCAGGCCCGCGCCCGTGAGGAGCTGCGGCATCTGGGCGATGTGGCCGAACATGTCGGGCAGGTAGCCGACCGGCATGGCACCGCCCAGCTCGGCGCTGCGGGCCAGGCCGCGTTCCAAGTTGCGGACGATGTTCTCGCCGGAGCAGAGGAACTCGTCGAGCAGGATCTGCCAGGGCCCGATCGCCAGCCGCCCGGCCCGCACCAGCGCCTCGACCTGCGCCCGGCGTTCGGGGCGGACCTCCAGGTAGTCGTCGACGGCGGCGAGCTGGCCGTCGAGGGTGAACCGTTGCCGCTCGTCGGTCGCCATCCGGTCGAACACGTCGTCGAGCAGGGCCACCAGGCGCAGCCGGAACCGCTGGAACGGCTCGTACCACTCCCGGTCCCAGTGGGTGTGCGGCACCACGATGATCTCCGTCGGCATCAGTTGCCCGCCTCTCCGCCGATCGCCGCGCCGGTCAGTTCCCCGTAGCGGCGTACCACCTGTTGGCTGGTGCGTAGGTCGGCGGCGCCCTCGGCGACGCCGGTCAGCGGGCGCGCGCCCGCGGTCACCATCGCGTGGAAGGCGACCAGTTCCTGCTCGAACGCCTCGGTCACCGACCGGAACGTCGCCCGCCGCTCGCCGCCGTCGTGCCGGTCCACCGCGGTCAGCGTGGTCGGCGCGTTGAGCAGGTACGGCGACGGGAAGACCAGTTCCAGGGCGCCCCGGGCGTGGTGCAGGGTGACCGTCTCCCGGTAGGCCGGGACGTCGGGCAGGTTGAGCCAGCGGATGCCGTACCGGCCGCCGGAGGCGAGCCGGCCGGCGATCTCCACCGACGGCTCGGCCGGCCCGTCCGGCAGCGGCCAGGTCGACACGTGGTCCACGGTGGCCGGTGCCCCGGTGAACAGCCGCAGCAGGGACAGGTCGTGCGAGATGCTGTTGATCAGGATCTGGTAGAGGGTGCGGGCACCGGGGTCGGCGCCCACCGCCGCGTCGAGCAGCCGCTCGTCGGCGGCCCGCAGCCGGGCCACCGTCGCGGCCGGCAGGTCCCGGGGCGCCGGGGGCAGGTTGGCGAAGGCGAGCTGCTGCTCCCCGGCGGCGTGCAGCACGCTCACCTCGACCGCGTGCACCGCCGCCGCGCCGCCGATGGCGTCCAGCAGCCGGGCGGCCTCGGCGACCGCCGGGTCGTACTGCTTCATGTAGCCGACCATCAGCCCGGCGTCGGTCCCGGTCAGCCGGTCCGCCTCGGCGAGGGTGTAGGCCAGCGGTTTCTCGCAGAGCACCGGCAGTCCCTGGCGCAGCGCCGACGCGGCCAGCGCGCCGTGCGAGCCGGAGGTGGCCAGCAGGACCGCGTCGCAGCCGCCCGCGTCCACCATCGCCGTCGCGTCGGTGTGCCGGCGGGCCGGCTCGACGCCGTACCGGTCGCCGAGTTCGGCCAGCCGGGTCGGCGACAGGTCGCTGAGCGCGACCAGGTCGAACAGGTCGGCGCGGCGTTGCAGCAGCGGCAGGTGCACGGTACGGGCGATGACGCCCAGCCCGGCCACCGCGATCCGGATCCGCTTCCCCGGCTCGGTCATCGCAGTGCCGCCTCGAGCCGGCGCAGGTTGGTGTGCTGGTCGGCGCGGATCTGGTCCAGGTCCCGGCCCTGCGCGGGCGCGTCCTGCTCGATCACCAGCCAGCCGGTGTAGCCGGTCTGGTCCAGCTCGCGCAGCACTGCGGCGAGGTCGACGTCACCGGCGTCCAGGGCGCAGAAGCCGCCGGCCGCGACCACCTCGGTCAGGCCGCCGCCGGCGTCCCGGACCCGCCGGTGCACGCCCAGGTCGGCGCCCTTGAGGTGCACCTGGCCGATCCGCCCTGCCCACTTGCGGGCCGCCGCGACCGGGTCGCCGCCGGCGAGGGCCAGGTGCCCGGTGTCCAGGCAGATCTTCACGTCGGTGAGTTCCAGCAGCCGGTCGGCCTCCGCCTCGGTCTCCACCAGGGTGCCCAGGTGGTAGTGGAACACCGGCTCCAGCCCCCGGTCGCGGCAGCGGTCGACGGCCTGCTGCACCCGGGCGGCGAAGTCCGGCCAGGCGCTGGCCGGCAGTGCGGCGGCCAGGTCGGGTGGGGTGCCGGGGCGGGCCATCCGGGCCGGGTCGCCCGGGCAGGCCAGGGTCGGGCGGGGCGCGAACCGCTCGTCGTCCACGGTGACGCCGGTGAACACGTCCAGCGCCGCGTCGAGTTGGGCCAGGTCCGCGGCGAAGCCGTCCGGGTCGGTGAAGCGCAGGTCGACCCAGCCGCCGGCCAGCCCGATCCCGGTCGCGGCGAGCCGCCGGTCCAGCGTCTCGCCGGTGCCGAGGTAGCCGATCGGGCCGGAGTCCACCCCGGCGTAGCCGTCCGCCGCCAGCGCGGCGAGCAGGTCCTCGGGGCCGACCTCGGGGTCGGTCGGCTGGTAGATGCCGTAGTTGACCGGCGCTCCGGCCACTCTGGTCCGTCCGCTCAGCTGCACAGCGCGATCACCTCCATGCGGTGGGACTCCAGGACGTGCAGTCCGTCGCCGGCCGGCAGCCGGCACCGGTCGCCGTGGACGACCCGGTGCCGACCGTCCGGGTAGCCGAGCAGCGCGCCGTCCGCGCCGAGGGCCAGCAGTTCGTCGCCGAGGCGCAGCAGCAGGGGCGCGTCGGGGCTGGCGGAGATCGCGGTACGGCCGGCGGCCAGGGCGGCGCGGATCGTGGCCTCGTCGGTCGGGTCGCCGTCGGCGAGGACCCAGGTGGTCGGGGCGCCGGGCAGCCCGTCGTCGCCGGGCCGGTGGAAGTCGCTGCCCCCGACCGGTACGACGTCCGGCCGCCACGCCTGCGCCCAGGCGAGCGGGGCGCCCCAGGTGCGGTCCCACCAGCCGGAGTGCCACACCTCGGCGAGCCGGGTCCGGGTGGCCAGTGGCTGCCGCCAGGCGCAGTCGCCGCCGAGTGGGTGGTTGACCGACATCAGCCCGCCGGCCCGTTCCGCGGCGGTCAGCCAGTGGTCGGCCGGCTCCCGGAAGTCGATCCAGCCCACCGGCCCGAAGACGTTGGCGTGCCCCCGGTCGGTGGTGACCTCCTGCCCGGGCACCAGGGTGATGCCGTACCGGCCGGCCGCCGCGGGCAGGTGCGGGTGGTGGCTGACCGTGTTGTGGTCGGTGACGGCGAGGAAGTCCAGGCCGCGGGAGACGGCGAGCGCGGCCAGCTCGTTCACGGTGGACACGCCGTCGCTGTGCACGGTGTGCGCGTGCAGGTCACCGGCGAGCCACCGCATCCCGTCCACCTTCGGCAGCTGCGGGCGCGGCGGGCGGTCCGGCCGGGGCGGCGCGGGGACGGCGGCCGGGGGAGCGGGTGGGGTGCTGCTCGTGCTGGCGGTGACCTCGTACGGCAGCCCGTCGGGCGGGATGCGGTGCAGCCGCAGCAGCACCTGCCACTCGCCGGGTTCCAGCTCGCCCGGCAGGTAGCCGGGGGTGGCCCAGTCGGCGGCGACGGTGTACTCGTCGCGGGCGCCACCGGACCAGCCGCGGAAACCGGCCGGCCCGAGGCAGCCGAGGTCGAGCACCCCCGCCTCGCGGGGGTGCTCGAGTCGTACGGTGAGCGCGGCGGTGCCCGGCGGCACGGTGACCGGCAGGGCCCGCATGATGCTCTCCGCGCGGTCCCGCAGCGTCCAGGTGCCCCGGTGGGTGGCCATGGTCAGGCGTCCGCCGCGACGCCGGTACGCGGTGCCGGCACCGGTGGCGCGGCCGTGTCGGCGACCAGTTCGCCGTCCCGGTAGACCAGGGAGCGGCCGGGGCGGGGGACCACCCAGCCGGTGTCGCCGGGCTGGGGCTCGCGTCCCTCCGGCACCACCACCTGCACGCTGGTGGTCGCGTCGTCCCCGGCGGGCAGGTCCAGCGACACCAGGGAGAAGCTGCCCAGGTTCTCCACCACGACGACCCGGCCGGTGAGCGCGCCGGGCGCCGGCTCGGAGGAGTAGTCGAGGTACTCCGGCCGGACGCCGTAGACCACGTCCTCCGCGTCGGCGAGCTGGCCGCGGACCTCCTCGGGCACCGAAAGCCGTGCGCCGGCGACGGCGAGTTCGTCGCCGGACACCCGGGCCGGGACGAGGTTCATCGGGGTGGAGCCGATGAACCCGGCGACGAAGGTGTTGGCCGGGCGGCGGAACACCTCCGTGGGGGTGCCGACCTGGCGGATCCGGCCGCCCTCCATCACCGCGATCCGGTCGGCCAGGGCGAGCGCCTCGGCCTGGTCGTGGGTGACGAAGACGGTGGTGACGCCCAGTTCGCGTTGCAGCCGCTTGAGGAAGGTGCGCGCCTCCAGCCGCAGCCGGGCGTCCAGGTTGGACAGGGGCTCGTCGAGCAGGAAGACCTGCGGGTGGCAGGCCATCGCCCGGGCCAGCGCGACGCGCTGCTGCTGGCCGCCGGAGAGCTGCCCGGGCCGGCGGTCCAGCAGGGCGGACAGGCCCAGCTCGTCGGCGGTGCCGGCGGCCTTGTCGTGCCGGGCCGCGCGGCCGACCTTCTTGATCCGCAGCGGGTACGCGATGTTGTCCCGCACGGTCATGTGCGGGAAGAGCGCATAGTCCTGGAACACCATGGCCACGTCCCGCTGCCCCGGCGGCAGGTTCGTCACCGCCCGCTCGCCGATGCGCACGCTGCCCCCGGAGGCGACTTCCAGGCCGGCGATGGTGCGCAGCAGGGTGGTCTTGCCGCAGCCGGACGGGCCGAGCAGGGCGAAGAACTCGCCGTCGGCGATCTCCAGATCGAGGGCGTCCAGGGCGCGTACCCCGTTGGGGTAGACCTTGGTCAGCTCGCGCAGGGTGATGGCGGACATCAGCGCTTGATCCCTCCGTGGAAGCGGAAGCCGTACCGGCTGGAGACGAAGACGAACATCAGCGCCACCGGCAGCGAGTAGAGCAGCGAGAACGTGGAGAGCAGCCGCAGGTCGGCCTGGCCGCCCTCGGTGTAGAGGGTGTACATGATCACCGCGGCGGGCGCCTTGTCCGGGCCGCGCAGCAGCAGGAACGGCACCAGGAAGTTGCCCCACACGTTGGCCACCGCCCACACGCCGACGGTGGCCAGGCCGGGCCGCACCATCGGCACCACGATGTGCCGCATGATCTGCAGCGGGCTGGCGCCGAACACCCGCGCCGACTCCTCGTACGAGGTGGGGGTGGCGTCCATGAAGTCCTTGAGGATGAAGATCGCCGCCGGCAGCAGGCCGCCGGTGAGGACCAGGATCACGCCGAGCCGGGAGTCGATCAGGTTCAGCCGGAACGCCAGCTCGAACAGCGGCACCATGGTGGCGGTGCCGGTGACGATCGAGGACAGCAGCAGCAGGCCGTAGAGCAGCGCGCCGCGGCCGGGCACCCGGACCCGGCTGAGCGCGTACGCGGCCAGCGCGGCGAACACCACCACCAGCAACGCGGTGCCGCCGGCCAGCCAGACCGAGTTGACCAGGGAGGTCAGCGCGTACGGGTTGTCCAGCAGAGTGCGGAAGTTGTCGAGGGTGAAGCGCGGCAGCGAGATGCCGATGGTCGGGGTGTCGTCGAACGGGGCGGTGGCCAGCCACAGCAGCGGCAGGGCAAAGAAGGCGAGCACGAGGCAGAGGAAGACGTACCGGCCGATGCGGGCCAGCACGTGGCGGGTCGCCGCCCGGGCCGCCTGGTCGGTGCGGGCGTGCTCCGTCACGGCACTCATGCCGGCACTCCACTTCGTTCCGTGCCGCCATGAGGCACCAAGGCGCTGCGCTGATGATTCGCTTGCTGACGCTCGCTCATGCCCGCTCCTTCCGGCGGCCCAGCATGCGCAGGTAGATCAGCGCGATGACCAGGTTGATCAGCAGCATGATGAACGAGATGGCGGCGCCGAAGCCCAGCTCGCCGCCGGAGAGCGCCACCTTGTAGACGTAGACCGCGAGGATCTCCGAGCGCTGCTCGGGGCCGCCCGCGGTGATCAGGAACGGCGTGAAGTCGTTGAACGTCCAGAGGCTGATCAGCAGCAGGTTGGTCAGCACGTGACCCCGGATGCGCGGGAACACCACGTCGCGCAGCTGCTGCCAGGTGGAGGCGCCGGCGAGCCGGGCGGTCTCCAGGTGCGAGCGGGGCACGTTCTCCAGCGCGGCGGCGTAGAGCATCATCGAGAACGCGGTGCCCCGCCAGGTGTTGAAGATGATGATCGACAGCATCGGGTGGTCGAGCAGCCAGGCCATGCCGGGCGTGTGCAGCAGCGCGTTGAGCGTGCCGGCGTCCCGGTCCAGCAGGGCGATCCACAGGAAGGCGACCACCGAGCTGGGCAGGATCCAGGACAGCAGCACGAACGCCTCGACCACCCGGCGCAGCGGCCCGCGCCGGTCGCGCAGCGCGAAGGCGATCGCGAAGCCGAGGCCGGCCTGCCCGATCACCGCGGAGCCGAGCACGAACTGCAGGGTCAGCAGCAGCGAGCTGCGGAACCGCTCGTCGCCGAGGGCCTTGGCGTAGTTGTCGAGGCCGACGACCTCGGGGTGGGCCGCGGCCAGGCCGGTGAGCCGGTAGTTGGTGACGCCGAGGTAGATCGTCCACGCCGCCGGCAGCACCAGGAAGAGCAGGATGAGCACCATGCTCGGGACGAGGAACCCGGCGGCCCCGGCCCGGCCCAGCCCGGCGGCGTCGGGGGCCGGGGAGGCGCCCGTTTCCGGGCGCGCTCCCCTGACCGTCTCGTCAGGACGAGACGTTACCTGGACCACCGACGATCCCCTCGACCTTCTTCTGGTACGCCGAGGCCGCCTCGTCGGCGCTCTTGCCCGACGCCGCGGCCGCGGTCGCCTCCTGCAGTGCCACCGAGACCTGCGGGTAGACCGCCAGCGGCGGCCGGTACGCGGTCAGCGGCAGCACCTTCTCGGCGACGAAGTTGAGCATCGGGTCGCCGGCGAGGACCTCCTTGTTGACGTCGGTCCGGGAGGTGATCCGTGCCGCCCCGGCGAGCTGGGCCTTGGTGGCCTCCGCCGAGTGCATGAAGGCCAGCAGCTCGAACGCCTGGGACGGGTACTTCGAGTTCGGGTTGAGCACGTCGACGCCGCCGCCGGACATGCTGACGAAGTCCTGACCCCGGATGCCCGCGCCGGGCTGCTTGGCCGGGATCATCGCGTACCCGACGGTGCTGTCCCGGTCGGCCATCTTGGCCGTGCCGTCCTTCGGGTTGATGACGCTGCGCCAGAAGTAGTCGCCCTCGGCCAGGATGCCGATCTTGCCGGCGGCGAACTCCTCGAAGGACTTGTCCCGACCCTTGGCCTCCTGCTGCAGCTTCGGGTCGCCGAGGCCGCCACCGTAGACCTTGGTGTAGAAGTCGAGCACGTCCTTGACCGGCTGGTTGGCGCCGGCCCACTTGCCGTCCTTCCAGATCTCCCCGCCGGCACCGGCCAGCAGCGGCAACGCGCCCTGCATGGTGGTCGCCTCACCCATCGCCGTGCCGGCGTTGATCTGGATCGGGGTGACCCCCGGCAGCGCCTTCAGCTTGGTGCCGGCGTCGAGGATCTCCTGCCAGCTCTTCGGCTGCCAGTCGGCGGGCAGCCCGGCCTGGGCGAAGAGCTTCTTGTTGTAGTAGAGCACCCGGCCGTCGGTGCCCTGCGGGATGCCGTACTTCTTGTCCTCGAACGTGCCCAGGCCCTGCACGCTCTCCGGGATCTGGGACCAGCCGTCCCACTTGTCGGCGTCACCGGCCACCTCGGACAGCGGCTTGAGGTAGCCGGCCTGGACGAACTCGCCGACCCAGATGCCGTCGATCGACATCACGTCGGCGCCGCCCTTGGAGCGCAGGTCCAGGGCCAGTTTGGTCTTGTACTGCTCGTCGTCGACGCCGCTGGGCACGAACGACACCTTGGCGGTGACGCCCTTGGCCTTCTGGGCCTCGACGAACTTGGGGATGACCCAGTTCTGGATCCACTCGGCGCCGGAGGAGTTCTTGCCCCCGACGATGGCGTTGGAGGCGATGGTGAGGGTGATGTTCTTGGCGTCCTTGCCGGCCGGTCCGTCGGAGCCACCACAGGCGGTGGCGGTGAGGGTGACGGCGGTGAGCGCGGCGAGCACGCCCGTGACGCGTTTCGGCGTGACTGACATGGGCTGTTCCCTTCGCAAGAGGTGACTTCGAAGAGACTCGCGGGTCGCCGGCCGGCCGCAGGTCGATGCCGGCGGTGCTTGTCGGCCACAATGTCATGACAGCCTGACGACGTAAATACCTGTCACCGAAATCGACGCGAAACATCCACCGTCACCGCTCGGCGACGGTCACCTCCAGCGCGTACCGGGAGGCGCGGTAGATGTGCTCACCGTGCTCGACGTGCCGGCCCTCGTCGTCGTACGCGGTGCGGGACATGGTCAGCAGCGGGGCGTTGCGCCGCTCGCCGAGCATCTGCGCCTCGGCTGCGGTGGCCGCCCGCGCGCCGATCCGCTGGTGGGCGCTGCGGACCCGGACGCCAGCCGCGCGCAGGATGGCGTAGAGGCCCCGGGACTGCAGCGCCTCCAGGGAGAGCCGGACCGGGGCCGGCGGCAGCCAGTTCTCCATCACGGCGAGGGGCTCGCCGTCGGCGAACCGCAGCCGGCGCAGGTGCTGCACCGGGCTGCCGGCGGCCACCCCCAACGCGGCGGCGACCTTCGCCGGGCACTCCACGGTGGCCAACTCCAGCACCGAGGTGGACGGTTGCCGCCCGGTGCGGGCCAGGTCGTCGTGCAGGCTGGTCAGCTCCACCCCACGACGGACCTCACCGCGCACGACCTGGGTGCCGACGCCGCGCCGGCGCACGATCAACCCCTTGTCGACCAGATGCTGGATGGCCTGCCGGACGGTGGGGCGGGACAGTCCCAGCCGGTCGGCGAGCTGCAACTCGCTGTCCAGCCGGTCGCCGGGCACCAGGTCGCCGCGCTGGATCGCGGCCGCGAACTGCTCGGCGACCTGGAAGTAGAGCGGGACCGGGCTGCTCCGGTCGACGACGATCTCGGGGCCGGTCACGGTGGACCTCCTCGTCACGGATGCCGGGGTCGGGGCATGGGGATGGGCGTCACTGTACCGAAGCGGTCACGGAGCAGAGTCTTGCGGATGTCAGGACAACACATTGACACAACTCGCGGCCACTGTTACCAATCAATGACCAGGTACGAGCCGGCGGGCACGCCGTCGCCGGCCCGGCGGAAGGACGCCGCATGCTCGACGTGCTCACCATCGGCCGGGTCGGGGTGGACATCTATCCACTCCAGATCGCCACGCCGCTGGCCGAGGTCGAGACGTTCGGCAAGTTCCTCGGCGGCAGCGCCACCAACGTCGCGGTCGCCGCCGCCCGGTACGGGCTGCGCGCCGGAGTGGTCACCCGCACCGGCGCCGACGCGTTCGGCGAGTACGTGCACCGGGCGCTGCGCGACTTCGGCGTCGACGACACCCAGGTACGCCCCGTCGCCGGGCTGCCCACCCCGGTGACCTTCTGCGAGATCTTTCCCCCGGACCACTTCCCGATCTGGTTCTACCGCACGCCCACCGCACCCGACCTGCAGATCCACCCCGACGAGCTGGACCTCGACGCGATCACCACCGCGCGGATCCTCTGGCTCACCGGCACCGGACTGTGCCAGCGACCCAGCCGGGACGCGCACACCACCGCGCTGGCCGCCCGCTCCGGCACGCCACACACCATCCTGGACCTGGACTACCGGCCGATGTTCTGGCCGGACCCGGCCGCCGCCACCGCCGCGTACGCCGAGGCGCTGCCGCACGTCACCGTCGCCGTCGGCAATCTCGACGAGGTCGAGGTGGCGGTCGGCAGCCGGGACCCCGAACACGCCGCCCGGTTGCTGCTGGACCGCGGGCCCCGGCTGGCCGTGGTCAAGCTCGGGCCGGAGGGCGTGCTCGCCAGCACCGGCGACGAGACGGTCCGGGTGCCGCCGGTGCCGGTGGAGGTGGTCAACGGCCTCGGCGCCGGGGACGCCTTCGGCGGCGCGCTCTGCCTGGGCCTGCTGCGCGGCTGGCCCCTGGCACAGACCCTGCGGTTCGCCAACGCGGCCGGGGCCGTCGTCGCCTCCCGGCTGGCCTGCTCGTCCGCCATGCCCGACGAGGCCGAGACCGAGGCGTTGGCGGCCCGCGCACAGCCGGCCCCAGCGACGGAAGGAGAGCGGTGAGCACCGAGTACGAGGCACTGACCCTCACCCGCGCGCACCGGCCGCAGGCGATCGCCGAGGCCGCCGCCCGGCGTACCCGCCGCCCGTGGCCCGACCACGACCGGCCGCTGTTCGTCATCGCCGCCGACCACCCAGCCCGGGCCGCCCTCGGCGTCCGGGACCGGCCGATGGCCATGGCCGGGCGGGCCGACCTGCTCGACCGGCTGCGCCTCGCCCTGTCCCGCCCCGGGGTCGACGGGGTGCTCGGCACCCCGGACATCCTGGAGGACCTGCTGCTGCTCGGCGCGCTGGAGGACCGGCTGGCGATCGGCTCGATGAACCGCGGGGGCCTCTCCGGCGCCGCGTTCGAACTGGACGACCGGTTCACCGCGTACGACGCCGACAGCATCGCCGCGATGGGTTACGACGGCGGCAAGATGCTCTGCCGCATCGACCCCGAGGACCACGGCACCGCCTCCACCCTGCAGGCCTGCGCCCGGGCGGTCAGTGCGCTCGCCGCCCGCCGCACCGTGGCCATGGTGGAGCCGCTGTGGGTCGGCCGTGCCGGCGGTCGGGTCACCGTCGACCTGAGCCCCGAGGCGGTGATCAAGAGCGTGAGCGTCGGGCAGGCGCTGGGCACCACCTCCGCGTACACCTGGTTGAAGCTGCCGGCGATCGACGAGATGGACCGGGTGATGGCGGCGACCACGCTGCCCGTGCTGCTGCTCGGCGGCGATCCGACCGAGGCCCCCGACGTGGTCTACGCCCGCTGGCAGCGGGCGCTGCGGGTGCCCGGCGTGCGCGGCCTGGTGGTCGGCCGGGCGCTGCTCTACCCGCCGGACGACGACGTGGCCGCCGCCGTCGACCTGGCCCACTCGCTGCTGCCCACGAGGCAGCAGGCATGAGCTCTCACCTGCCGTGGGGGTCGACTGCCCGGGAGCCCTGGGCGCTGGAGGTCACCCCGGAGCGGGCCGGCTGGACGTACGCGGGACTGCGGGTGCTGGAGTTGCCGGCCGGCGGGACGCTCACCTTCGCCACCGGCGACGAGGAGATGCTGGTCCTGCCCCTCGCCGGGTCCGCCACCGTGCACTGTGACGGGGTCAGCCTGGTGCTGGCCGGGCGGCCGTCGGTGTTCGCCGCGGTCACCGACTTCGCCTACCTGCCCCGGGACGCCACCGTCACCGTCGAGGGGCAGGGGCGGTTCGCCCTGCCGTCCGCCCGGGCCCGGCGCCGGTTGTCCCCCCGCTACGGCGCGGCCCGGGACGTGCCGGTGGAGCTGCGCGGGGCCGGGTCGGCCAGCCGGCAGGTCAACAACTTCTGCGCGCCGGAGGTCTTCGACTGCGACCGCCTCGTGGCCGTCGAAGTGCTCACCCCCGACGGGAACTGGTCGTCGTACCCGCCGCACAAGCACGAGGACGACCGGGTGCACGACGACGGCCGGGTCGAGGCGCGGCTGGAGGAGATCTACTACTTCGAGGTGGCCGGTGGCCCGCCCGGCGACGGCGGGGCGGTCGGCTACCAGCGGGTCTACGGCACCGCCGAGCGGCCGATCGACGTGCTCGCGGAGGTGCGCACCGGGGACGTGGTGCTGGTCCCGCACGGCTACCACGGGCCGTCGATGGCCCCGCCCGGCCACCACCTCTACTACCTGAACGTGCTGGCCGGCCCCGGTCCGGTGCGCAGCATGGCGTTCGTGGACGATCCGCGGCACGGCTGGATCCGGGACAGTTGGGTCGGGCAGCCGGCCGACCCGCGGCTGCCGCTGACCCGGGCGGGAGGCGACCGATGCCCAGACTGACGGTGGCGCAGGCGCTGGTGACGTTCCTGGCCCGGCAGTGGTCCGAACGCGACGGCCGGCGGCAACGGCTCATCCCGGCCTGCTTCGGCATCTTCGGGCACGGCAACGTCGCCGGCCTCGGCGAAGCCCTCGCCGGAGCGGGGGTCGACCTGCCGTACCGGTTGTGCCGCAACGAGCAGGGCATGGTGCACACCGCCGCCGCGTACGCCCGGATGACCGACCGGCTCAGCACCCTGGCCTGCACCACCTCCATCGGGCCGGGTGCCACCAACCTGGTCACCGGCGCCGCCGGGGCGACCATCAACCGGCTGCCGGTGCTGCTGCTGCCCGGCGACATCTTCGCCGCCCGGCCGGCCAGCCCGGTGCTGCAGGAGTTGGAGGACCCCCGCTCGTACGACGTCAGCGTCACCGACGCGCTGCGCCCGGTCTCCCGCTACTGGGACCGGATCAACCGGCCCGAGCAGTTGCCGGCGGCCCTGCTCGCAGCGATGCGGGTGCTCACCGACCCGGTGGAGACCGGCGCGGTCACCCTCGCCCTGCCGCAGGACGTGCAGGCCGAGGCGTATGACTGGCCGGAGGAGCTGTTCGCCGAGCGCACCTGGCACGTGCCCCGGCCGCGGCCGGACGACGCGGCGGTACGGCGGGCCGCCCGGCTGGTCACCGCGGCCCGCCGGCCGGTGCTGGTGGCCGGCGGCGGGGTGATCTACAGCCGGGCCACCGAGGCGCTGCGGGAGTTCGCCGAGCGGCACGGCGTACCCGTGGTGGTGACCCAGGCGGGCAAGGGCGCGCTGCCGGACGACCATCCGCTCTGCCTCGGCGCGGTCGGGGTGACCGGCACGTCCGCCGCCAACGCGGTCGCCGCCGACGCCGACCTGGTCATCGGGGTCGGCACCCGGTACAGCGACTTCACCACCGCCTCCGGCACCCTCTTCGGCGACGCCCGGTTCGTCAACCTCAACATCACCGGCTTCGACGCGGCCAAGCTCTCCGGCACGCAGGTGGTCGGCGACGCCCGGGAGAGCCTGACCGCGCTGGCCGCCGCCTGCGGCGACTGGGCCACCCCGACCGCGTACCGGTCGACGGTGGCGGAGCTGGCCGCCCGGTGGACGGTCGCGGTGGACCGCGCCCGGGACGTCGCGCCGGACGCCGCGCCGACCCAGGCGGCGGTGATCGGCGCGGTCAACGACGCGGCCGGCCCCCGCGACGTCGTGGTCTGCGCGGCCGGGTCGATGCCGGGCGACCTGCACAAGCTGTGGCGCAGCACCGACCCGAAGGCCTACCACGTCGAGTACGGCTACTCCTGCATGGGTTACGAGATCCCCGGCGGCATCGGGGTGAAGCTGGCCGCACCGGAGCGGGAGGTGTTCGTCCTGGTCGGCGACGGCTCCTACCTGATGCTGCCCAGCGAACTCGTCACCGCCGTCGCCGAGGGCGTCAAACTGGTCGTGGTGCTGGTCGACAACCAGGGCTTCGCCTCGATCGGCCGGTTGTCGGAGAGCGTCGGCGCGCAGCGGCTCGGCACCGCCTACCGGGACCGGGCGGGCGACCCGCTGCCGGTCGACCTCGCGGCGAACGCGGCGAGCCTCGGCGCCGAGGTGATCCGGGCCGGCACCATGGCCGAGCTGCGCGCCGCGCTGGCCGCGGCGAAGGCGGCGGACCGGACGACCGTCGTGTACGTCGCGACGGACCCGATGGAGCCGGGGCCGGACGGCGGGGCGTGGTGGGACGTGCCGGTCGCCGAGGTGTCCACGGTGGCGGCCACGCGGACGGCCCGGGAGGCGTACGAGACGGACCGCAAGGCGCGCCGGGCCCGCCTGCGCCCTTCCTGAGCCGGGGCGCCACGCCGGTCTCCCGCTGGCAGGGTTGCCAGGTGCTCCGCGCGCCCGGCGGGCACCTGCTCTGCGTCATCTCGGTGGCCAGCGATCCGGAACTGTTCGACGCCACCGCCCGCCGTTGGGGCTGAGGGTGCCGCGGGCACGTGGCCGTGGCACGGCGGCCCTACGCTGCTCGCGTGACGGTGAAACGGACTCGGCTTCTGGCTCTGCCCTTCGGGCTGTTGGCGTTCGCGCTGCGGCTGGCGGCGACGTTCTGGGCGACGCCGCTGACCTGGGACGTGCGGCCGGCCGTCGTGGGTCTGCCGATCTGGCTCGCGGCGCTCGCGGCCAGCCTGGCGGCCCCCGCCGGCCTGTACCACCTGAGCGTGCTCCGGTCCGTCCCGCGCCGACCCGCGTCGTTCCGGCTCGACGGCGGCACCTTCGTGGCCCCTGCCGCCCCGCACGACATCGGTACGGCCGCCATCATCGTGCTGTGGATCGCGGCGGGCGCGGTGCTCACCGAACGCGTGCCCGGCGGGGACCGGATGCGCGTGGCCGAGTTCGACGAGGCGGCGCTGATCTCGATCCTCACCGTGGCTGTGCTGTCGATGCTCGCCGTGGCGCTGCTGCTGATCGACCGGCCGTCGGTGGCGCTGAGCCCGGACGGGATCACGGTGCGGCGGATGACGTCCCGCCGGTTCATCGGCTGGCCCGAGCTGGCTCCCGGTGGTCCGCCGCCCCCACCCGGCCGCAGGCCCCGTACCCTGTGGCTCTACCGCACGAACGGTCCTACCCTGGGCGGTCGGCCCCGGCCGGACCTGCTGCCCGTCGGCCGGTTGCAGGTGGATCCCGCATTCCTGGCGCACACGATCCGCCACTACGTGGAGCAGCCCGGTCGGCGTCCCGGCATCGGCACCGAGGCCGAACTGGCCAGCCTGCGCTCGCAGTTCAGCACACAAGGGCAATGATCAAGAAGCGGCCAGCGGCGGACGGACGTAGGCGAGTTCGGCGGCGAGGGCTGTCGTGGCGGCGTGGAGCGCGCGTGGTGAGGTCGACGGTTGCCCGGAAGTCATAGCCGCTCTTGCCCGCCTTTCCACAAGTAAAGGTCCCGAAGTAAGCAGATCTCTGCGCCGTGGTGGACGATCTCCACGTGGGTGTACAGGATGAGCCTGGCCATCGGCGCATCCGCGTGAGCCGGTGGTGAGATGGCGCCTTGCGGCCGGGCGAGCCCTGCCGTGCCGAGGCAGCGCACGTCCCGGATCCAGGCGTCGTGCCCCTCATCGAGTCGACGCAGCGCCCCTCCTGCGGTGCCTGAGTAGCCGACCGCCGGGTGATCGGCCGGCGGGCCGTCGAAATGGGGTGCGGTCGGTGACCCGAAGACGTCGATGAGGTGCGCAAGCCTCCATGCGATCGTGGTGACCGGCTCGCGATCGTGCGGCGGTCTGGCGTGGTCCATGGTGAACTCACCCCCACCGATCGACATCGGCGCCGAGTTCTCGTCGCGGCGGCTGATCGTCCAGCAGCCCGGCACCGGCTGCCAGAAGTACTCGTCATCGGTCAGGCCGTTCAAACGCGGCCGAAGTTGATGCTGCCAGTGCCACTCAAGCTGATCGACCAACTCGAAGCCCCAGTCAACGTCCACGGCGCCGACACTAGCCTCAGAGCGTGTGGAGAAGGGGTGCCCCCTTGAGGTCGTCGAGGGGCCAGGCCCTGCTGACGTGTCGCGGGCCCGCCGTGGGCGAGACGGCGAACCATGCCGTGGACAACGGCCCGGCGAATCATCGCCTCGGAGGTGGTGGGGTGGCGCTTGTGGTCGCCTGCCCACCCGTTCGGGTGGTGGCGGCAGTGGTTCGATCAGCGCCCACTGTTCTGCGGACTTGTGCGCCTGGCCGAGGGTTGTTCAGCAGGGCTCGCGATCGTTCAGGTAGCGGGTGATGGTGGCGCGAAGGTGGTCGTGCTGCGGCCCGAGGGCGGTGTTCGGATCGTGCCACCGCTCCCGTGGATAGAGCCAGACCGGCATGCCGACGCGCTCGGCCGGCTCCCACTCGTACCGAGGCCAGATGTGGGCGTGCAGGTAGGGATCGGTGTTGCCGAGGATCTCCAGATTGATCCGGCGGAAGGCTGGATCGAGTTCGGCGCAGGCCCGCTCGACCGCCTCGCCGAGCCGTTCCATGCTCTCGAGGAACGCCAGCCGGGCCGGTCGGGGGAGGTCGGTCAGCCGTCCTACGCCCGGCTTGTCGCTGAGCAGCAGGCAGTAGCCGGGCAGCATCTGCACGTCGCCGATGACCGCGAAGCCCTGCGGCAGGCGGGCCAGCACGGTCGGGTTCGCTCCGCGCAGGGCCGAGCTGATGCGGTCGGTTCGCCAGTCCGTCATCGTGCCATCCTGCCCGCGCCGCCGGGAAGAGATCAACAGGAAGGGCGCCCCGACCGTACGGTCGGGGCGCCCGTGAAGACCTGCGGTCAGCCGGTGTACGGCAGGGTCACCTTGGACCGGTTGCCGACGCCGAGGGTGGTGTCGGTGCTGCCGATGGCGTTCCAGACCTCGACCTTGATCGTGCCGTTGGCCAGGTTGCCGAGGGTACCCACCCCCGACCAGAGGCCCTTGGCCTCGGTGTAGTGCTCCCAGCCGTTGACCGGGTCGGTGGCGAAGTAGTTGTACGTCTCCACCCGGTCGAAGGTGCCGTCCCCGGTCAGGTCGTAGGAGACCCGTACCTCGGTGCCGTTGCCGACGTTCGTGACGGCGTCGAGGAAGAGGTCGAAGCGGGTCTGCCCGCCGGCGTAGGTGGCGGTGACGCCGGTGGCGGTGTAGACCAGCGGGTTGTGCGGGCTGCCGACCCAGCTGCCGTTCGCGGCGGCGACCGTGGCGGTGGCGGCGGTGCCCGCCACGCCGGAGAGCGTCTGGCCGGTCAGGTACAGGTCCGCGGCGAAGCCGGTCGGGGGACCGGTCGGCGACGGCGACGTGGTCGGGCTGGTGCCGGTGTACGGGAGGACCAGCTGGGACGCGTTGCCGATGCCCAGCGTGGTGGCCGCGCTGCCGATGGCGTTCCAGACCTCGACCTTGACCGTGCCGCCGGACAGGTTGCCGAGCGTGCCGGTGGCCGACTTCAGGCCCTGGGTCTGCCGGTAGTGCTCGACCCCGGTGACCGGGTCGGTGGCGTAGTAGTTGTACGTCTCCACCCGGTCGAAGCTGCCGTCGCCGGTCAGGTCGTACGAGACCCGGGCCTGGACGCCGTTGCCGACCGCGGTGCCCGCGTCCACGGCTAGGTCGAAGGCGGTCGAACCGCCGTTGTACGTGCCGGTCAGCCCGGTGACGGTGAACACCTGCGGGTTGGCCGGCGTGCCGTCGTGGTTGCCGTTCGCCGCGGCCACCGACACCGTGCCGGCGGTGCCCGCCGTGCCGCCGAGCGCTCCACCGGCGAGCAGGTACTGGGTCGGGTTCAGCGACGGGGGCGGGCTGGTCGGACTCGGGCTCGGGCTGGTCGGGGTCGGGCTCGGGCTGGTCGGCGTCGGCGACGGGGAGTCCGTGGGCGGCGGACCGGTCGGCACGACGACGCCGCCAGTGGCGTTGCCGCCGCTCCAGGTCAGCGCGCCGGAGGTGACGGTCTTCCCGGCCGGCACGGCCAGCGTGGTGCCGTCGGAGAAGGTCACGGTCAGCGGCTGGGCGGTGATGTTCGACGCCACGTACGTGCGGGCGGTGCCCTTCTTGAACACCTTGGCGAGCGGGTGGTTCGCGGTGATCGCCGGCTCGACGTTGCCCAGCGCGGCCAGGTTGCGGATCCAGTGGAAGGTGTGCGCCTTGCTCTCGCCCTCCTCGCTGGCGAAGGTGCTGTTGGCCCGGAAGTTCTGCAGCGCCTGGTCGCCGTCGCCGAGGGCGAGGAACTCCCAGAGGATGTCCTGCCAGACCGTCGGTGGGCCGCCCTTGTTGGTGACCAGCTCGTTGTAGTTGGCCTTCACGTAGGCGGGGTCGTTGCCGAGGTAGAAGTGGCCGCCGGTGATCGGCAGCATGTTGATGCCCTGGATCATCTCGGGCGCGGAGGAGAACCAGGTGGCGTACGCCCCGCCGTCACCCCAGACCATGCCCACGGTCCGGTGGCCGAAGGCGGCCGGGAAGTTCTCGTCGTGCACGTCGAACCAGTACTCGGAGATCGCCGCGGCCTGCGTGGTCCAGATGTAGATGCCGGCGTCGCGGACGGCGGTGTCGCCGGTCGCCTGCCCCCACTGGATCAGGGCGTTGGCGAAGTTCATCCCCTCCGACGACGACTCCTGGTTGTTGCCGGCGAAGAACGGGGCCAGGCCGGAGGCCCAGTCGTGGCCAGCGTATATGTCGAAGTCGCGCAGGTACGGGAAGCGGCTGTCGGCGCGGTCGTAGTTGTTGGCGTCGCGGATCAGCATGTCCACCATGCCGCCGTACTGGCTGTCGGCGGCCCAGGCCGGATCGAACTTGGCGACCGTGGCCGCGGCCGCGACGAAGTAGCCGTAGTGGAAGTGGTGGTCGTTGAGGTCCTCGTCGGAGCCGTACGAGGCGGGGTAGCCGATCAGCGTGCCCCAGTTCCTGTCGTAGTAGAAGAGCTGGCCGGTCTCGCCGGAACCGGCGGTGAGCCAGTTGGTCAACCGGGCCTTCATGGCGCTGACGGCGGCGTCGCGGACGCTGGTGAGGCCGAGCTGGTCGGCGATCTCGGCGATCCGGGCCGCCCGGCCGAGGCCCTTGCCGGCCCAGTAGGTGTCCTTGCCGCTGACGCCCTCCGGGTTGGCCAGCTCGGCGTTGAGGTAGTTGGTGATCGTGCTGAGGTCGGCTCCGGTGGAGTCGCCAACCGCCGGCACCTCCGGCAGCACGCCGGTGTATCTCATGCTGGTGCTGAAGGCGGAGACGCCGGTGAGCACCCGCATCGCGCCGCGCGGGGAGACGTACGTCGGGGTGATCGGGGTGGCGCCGACGAGGCTGCGCCACTGGTGCGGGTAGAGCGCCACGATGGTTTTCGTCTCGCTGCCCTCGCGGGGCGTGGTGGTGAAGGTGTACGTGGTGCGCACCGTGCTGCTGGCCGGGTCGTAGGCGTAGGTCATGTTCGTGCCGGTGACGTGCGCGTGGGCGTACTTGCCGTACTCGGTGGCGAGGGCGGCCTTGTCGGCGCCGGCGGGGAGCACGGCGACCGAGAAGTAGTTCTTCCCGCCGAGGGTGGAGCTGATGCCGGCGCCGTTGACCGACCAGGTCGCGCCGGTCGGGGCGTACGCGACGTAGTCGTGGCCGTTGACCGTGAAGCCGATCGTGGAGCCGGAGTTCGACCAGACGGTCGGCGCGGTGGCGGCGGTGATCTGTGCGTTGCCGCCGCTGATGGTGTAGTAGCTGAACGGCAGGCCGTGGCCGATGGTGGCCCGCATGCTGCGCGCGCCGTCGTTCCAGTCGGCGGTGACGGTCCAGTCCGTCCAGTCGGCGGCCTTGACCACCGGCGCGCCGAGCCCGGCGACCCCGACCCGGATGTCCTCGGCGTACGGGTAGTGGTATTCGCCGACCCCGGTGGAGGTGCCGCTGATCGTGGCCGTGGTGGTGTACGACAGGCCGAGCCCGTTGTTCTCCGCGTGGTACGCCAGCGGGTGGGCCTGCATGTTCTCGCTGGTGGCGCAGTTGTTGCGCTTCCACAGCAGCGACGACCACCAGTCGTTGGTGGGGATCGCGCCCTTCGGGGCGTTGGTGGTCACGAAGAGCCGCGGGTTGGTGCTGATCTCGCCGCAGCCCTTGGGCAGTGCGGTGCCCGGGGGCTGCGTCTCGGTGTAGCTGCCGGCGCCGACGGTGCCGGCCGCGGCGGTGCCGCCGCCGGCCACGACGACGCCGAGGACGCCGGCGGCCAGGACGGATGCGGTCGCCAGGGCGAGGGCGCGCAGGCCGCGGGGGCGGCGGCCGGCCGGGGGTGGGACGGGTGTCGGTTGAGGACAGTCACCGGGGGAGAAGTCCCGGAGCGGGAGTGTCATGGGGGTTCCCTTCGCGATGAGGGATCGGGGTGGGGTGTGGGCCGACGAACAACTCGTGAGAGCGCTCTCTTGAAGGGCGAGGTTAGGTTTCGGTTACGCGGTCGTCAATGGCTCGTTGCGCCAGAGAGCGCTCTCTCAGCCGGCGTCGGAGGCCGTCGAGGCGGCCCTCGGTTCACGCCTGAGCAGGGCGAAGCATGTCCACAATGATCGATCGGTACGGCGGTCGGGTGGCCGAAACACGATGGAAATTTCTCGACCATTGATCGTGGACCCGGCCCCTGGGCGCGCTCCCGCCCCGAAGGGCAGGGAGAACGTTCCTCCCGCGCGGCACCGCCGTCGAGGAAGCGCTGTGCGGCCCGGCGGGGTCACCCCGCCGGGCCGGCCGTGGAACGCGTTGCTGCTGGAGCGGCTGTCAGGCGGCGAAGGTGACGGCCAGCTGCTCCAGGCGGGCGGGCGGCGCCGCCAGTTCCGGTCGGGCGGCCGGGATCAGTCCGGTGGACCACCCGGTCAACGGGTCGTCGCGGCGCTCGCCGATGACGTCGGCGGGCGCCGCGGGCGCGGGCTGCGCGGACCGGGCCGCGCGTAGCCCGTCCTGGGCGCTGTTCCAGGCGGCGCACGGCCAGGCCGCACCGACGCAGCTCGGGCTGACGCAGACCCGGTCGTCGTCGGGCTGGTGCCCGTCGGCCACCGCGGCGGCCAGGTCCCACAGCAGTGGGTCGGTCACCTCGGTGGGGCGGTCGGCGCGGTCTGTGCTGGCTTCGGACATGTGTGGTCCCCCCTCTTCGAGCGGCCCCACCTTTTCCGGTCCGGCGGCGCGCCAAACCTCCGACCGGTGACTTTTTCCGCCACTCGCGGTCCGGCCGGGCGCGGCATAGGCTCTCCGGTGTGGCGCGGTACTACGACCTGCACCCGGACAACCCCCAACCCCGGGTGCTCCGGCAGATCGTCGACCTGCTCCGGGACGACGGTCTGATCGCCTATCCGACGGACTCCTGCTACGCGCTGGGCTGCCAGCTCGGCAACCGGTCCGGGGTGGAGCGGATCCGGGAGATCCGCAAGCTCGACGACCGGCACCCGTTCACGCTGGTCTGCGCCGAATTTGCCCAGCTCGGCCAGTTCGTCAAGCTCAGCAACTCGGTGTTCCGGCAGGTCAAGGCCGCCATCCCGGGCCAGTACACGTTCATCCTGCCGGCCACCGCCGAGGTGCCCCGCCGGTTGCAGGACCCCCGCCGGCGCACCGTCGGGGTGCGGGTGCCGAAGCACACCGTCACCCAGGCGCTGCTCGCCGAGCTCGGTGAGCCGCTGCTGTCCAGCACCCTGCTGCTCCCCGGCGAGGAGGAGCCGATGACCCAGGGCTGGGAGATCAAGGAGCGGTTGGACCATCAGGTCGACGCGGTGGTCGACGCGGGCGACTGCGGGCTGGAGCCCACCACGGTGGTCGACCTGTCCGGCCCCGAGCCCGTGATCCTTCGTCGGGGCGCCGGCGACCCGGCCCGCTTCGAGTGACGTCCTCCCCGCCCGTGCGAAACGGGCGGGGAGAAGCTGACCTCGCCGGATCAGCCGGCCTCGGCCGGGGTGTGCACCCAGTGCACCAACTGGAGGATGACCCCGTTCGGGTCGGTGACCTGGAAGAAGCGCTCGCCCCAGGGCTCGGTCTGGATCGGGGTGGTGATCGGGACGCCGGCCGCCTGGATCCGGGCGTACTCGGTGTCGATGTCGTCCACCACGAAGGCGACGATCAGGCCCTCGGCGCGCTGCCCACGCAGGCGGTCCGGCTGGATGCTGGGCAGCCCGGCGCGCAGGAAGATCAGGTTGAAGCCGACCCCGTCGCGGGCCAGCGACACGAAGCCGTCGGCCGCCATCTCCTGGGTGAAGCCGAAGTGTTGCTGGACGAACGCGGCCGAGGCGGCCACGTCGTCGACGTTGAGCGAGAGGGCCGAGGCGGTGATCTGCACGTGGTTCTCCCTGGGGTCGAGGGGATTACTCCGTACATTGTACATCGTACCGCGTACGGGATTTCGATCTGAGAGGATCACCAGGTGCCCAACCACCGCAGCGGAGCCGGCGATCCGGCGCGTACCCTGCGCCTGCTCTGGCGGCAACCGGAGGAGGGCGCGCGCCGAGGGCCTCGCCCCGGCCGCTCGCTGGACGACATCGTCACCGCCGCGATCGAGCTGGCGGACGCCGACGGGCTGGACGCGGTGACCATGCGGTCGGTCGGCCAGGCGGTCGGCGTGGCGCCGATGACCCTCTACACGTACGTGCCGGGCAAGGCCGAACTGCTCGACCTGATGCTGGACCACTGCTACGCGCGGATGCCCCGGCCGGACCGCTCCGGTGAACCGTGGCGGTCCCGGGTGGCGGGGGTCGCCACGGACAATCGGGAGCTGTTCCAGGCCCACCCGTGGGCGGCCGAGGTCTCCACGAGCCGGCCACCGCTCGGCCCGGGGTTGATGGCCAAGTACGAGTACGAGCTGCGCGCCTTCGACGGCACCGGCCTGGACGACGTGCAACGGGACGCGGCGTTGACCTACGTCCTCGACTTTGTCCGGGCCGCGGCCCGCTCGGCGGCCGAGGTGCGGCTCGCTCACCAGCAGGACACGTGGAGCGACGAGCAGTGGTGGGCGGCGAACGCCCCGCTGCTCGCCCAGGTGCTCGACGAACAGCGGTACCCGACCGCCGTCCGGGTCGGCGCGGCGGCCGGATCGGCGCACAACGCCGCGTACAGCCCGGACCACGCCTACGAGTTCGGCCTGGCCCGGGTGCTCGACGGCCTGGGTGTCCTGATCGACGGCGGGCGCTGACCCGCACCGCGTGCGGGCTCTTGCGCCATTCCACCGCGCGAGCCGCCGCGGATGAGGCAGCGTGGGACCCGGCGGGCGGCTGACGGGGGTACGACGTGGGCGCACTCGTGCTGATCGCGGTGCTGGGTGCCACCGTGCTCATCGGCACCACCATCGGCGGCCGGTACCGGGTCGCCCCGCCCGTGCTGCTCATCTTCTTCGGCGCGCTGCTCGGCCTGCTACCGCCCTTCGAACACGTGGTGCTCGAACCCGAGGTGGTGCTGCTGCTCTTCCTGCCCGCGATCCTCTACCGGGAGAGCCTGGTCATCAGCCTCCGCGAGATCCGGGCCAACCTCGCGGTCATCGCCCTGCTCGCGGTCGCGCTGGTGATCATCACGACGGTCGCCGTCGCGTACGTCGCCCGCGCGCTCGGCGTCGACCCGGCGGCGGCCTGGGTGCTCGGCGCGGTCCTCGCCCCTACCGACGCCGCCGCGGTGGCCGGCCTGGCCAAGCGGATGCCGCGCGGCATCCTCACCACGCTGCGCGCGGAGAGCCTGATCAACGACGGTACGGCGCTGGTGCTCTTCGCCGTCACCGTGGGCGTGATCGCCGGCGGCGCGATCCCGGGGGCGCTCGCCCTGGGCGGCCAGTTCGTCGGCAAGTCCCTCGGCGGGATCGCCGCCGGGCTGCTCGTCGGCGGCGCGGTCATCCTGATCCGCAAGCACGTCGACGACCCGTTGCGCGAGGGCGGGCTGAGCATCCTCACCCCGTTCGTGGCGTTCCTGCTCGCCGAACTGGTGCACGCCAGCGGTGTCCTCGCCGTCGTGGTAGCCGGCCTGCTGCTGTCGTACGCGGGCCCCCGGGTGATCCGGGCCCGCTCCCGGATCACCGCCTACGCGTTCTGGGACCTGTCCACCTTCATGATCAACGGTAGCCTCTTCGTGCTGCTCGGGATGCAGGTGCCGCGCTCCCTGCGCGCCATCACCAGCCACTCGCCGACGACGTCGTTGGGCATCGCGGTGCTGGTCGCCCTGGTGGTGACGCTCGTCCGGCTGGTCTGGGTGCAGCTGTCCGTGTCCACCCTGCAGGGCCTCGACCGGCGCGAGTCCCGCCGGGCCCGCCGGTTCGACTTCCGGGTCCGTACCGCCGCCGGCTGGGCCGGCTTCCGCGGCGCGGTCTCCCTCGCCGCCGCGCTCGCGGTGCCGGTCACCACGCACGCCGGCACCCCGGTACGCGAGCGCGACCTGATCATCTTCGTCACGGTCGTGGTGATCGTGCTGATCATGTTGGTGCAGGGCACCACCCTGCCGCTCGTCGTCGGCTGGGCCGGGCTGATGGGCGACCGGGAACGCGAACACGAGGTGCGCTGGGCGCGGATCCGGGCCACCGAGGCGGCCCTCGCCGCGCTGCCGCAGGTCGCCGCGGAAGTCGGCGCGTCGCCGGACGCCGTCGACCGGCTCCGCTCCGACTACCAGGACCACCTGGACGACGTCCGGTCGCCGCAGACCGAGCAGACCGAGCAGGAACGCGAACTTGGCCGCCGACTGCACCTCGGCGTGCTCGACCACAAGCGGCGGGAGGTCACCCGGCTGCGCGACCGCAACGAGATCGACGACGCGGTGCTGCGCCAGCTGCAGGCCGCCATCGACATCGAGGAGATCCGGCTGATCGGGCCGGAACCCGAGGACTGACCCGTCGCGCCGCGGGACGGTGAAGTCCACCCTTCCGGGGAGTACCGCGAGACCGCCGGTGACGTCTCCCGGCCGACCACGATGATGAGGGCGACCGAGGAGGTGACATGACCGGACTGCGCACCGACCTGTACGAGCTGCGGATGGCCGCCAGTTACCTGCGCCGCGGGATGACGGAGCGCGCCACCTTCAGCCTCTTCGTCCGCCGCCTGCCGCACCGGCGAGGCTTCCTGGTCGCGGCCGGCCTGGCCGAGGCGCTGGCCTTCCTGGAGAGCTTCGCCTTCGACGACGACGAGCTGGGCTACCTGCGCGACGCCGTCGGGCTCGACGAGCGGACCGTGGCGACGCTGGCCGGGCTGCGGTTCACCGGGGACGTGTGGGCCGTACCGGAAGGGCGCGTCGTGTTCGCCGACGAGCCGCTGCTGGAGGTCACCGCCCCGATCGCGGAGGCGCAACTGGTGGAGACCGGGGTGCTGAACCTCATCACCTTCCACACCACGGTGGCCACCAAGTCCGCCCGCTGCCGGCTCGCGGCCGGCGACGCGCAGCTGATCGACTTCGCCTTCCGCCGCACGCACGGCATCGACGCCGGGGCGGGGGTGGCGCGGGCGTCGGCCATCGCCGGCTTCGCGGCGACCAGTCACGTGGAGGCCGCCCGGCGTTACGGCCTCGAGCCGTCCGGCACGATGGCCCACTCGTACGTCGAGGCGTTCCCCGACGAGCGGGCGGCGTTCCGGGCGTTCGCCACCGACTTCCCCACCAACCCGATCTTCCTCGTCGACACCTACGACACGCCGGCCGGAGTCCGGGCCGCCGTCGACGTCGTCGCCGAACTCGGGCTGACCGGGCCGGTCGGCGTACGGCTCGACTCCGGAGACCTCGCCGCGCTGGCCCGGCAGACCCGCGCGATCCTCGACGACGCCGGGCTGCGGCAGGCCCGGATCGTCGCCAGCGGCAGCCTCGACGAGGACGTCATCGCCGGGCTCGTCGCCGAGGGTGCGCCGATCGACGGGTACGGCGTGGGCACCAAAATGGGCGTCTCCTATGACGCGCCGTCGCTGGACAGCGCCTACAAGCTGGTCGCGTACGGCGAGCGACCCGTGCTCAAGCAGTCGCCGGGCAAGGCCACCCTGCCCGGCCCGAAGCAGGTCTTCCGTGATCCCGCCGGCGCCAGCGGCGACATCGTCGGATTGCGTGACGAGCCGCCGCCGGCGGGCCGGGACCTGCTCCTCGTACCGGTCATGCGCGACGGCCGCCGCGTCGAGGCCGCCGACCCGGCCGGCGAGGTGCGCGCCGCCCGCGGCCGGTTCGACGCCGATCTCGCCTGGCTGCCCGACGCGGCGCGCCGGCTGGCCGATCCGGTCCCGCTCACCGCCACGGTGAGCCCGGCGCTGGCCGCGCTCCATGACCGGGTGACCGCACGGCTGGCCGCGGCCGACAGCTCCTGACACCGGCGTTTGTCCTGCCCGAGACGGGGAAACGGCACCGCGCCGTGGACCAGCGGACTGTGCGCTCTGCAGCGGGCCTCCGCCCGCCGGCCGATGGGCGTACCGGGCCCGTGCGGCGCCACGTGAAAGCGGGCTCCGACGTGAGGAGAGAGACATGACCGTCACGATTCCCGACGTGATCGTCCGCTACTACCAGCTGATCGGCGAGACCGACGTGGACGCCTTCGTCGCGTGTTTCACCGATAACGCGATCGTCGCCGACGAGGACCGGACCTACCAGGGTCCGGCGGCGATCCGGGCCTGGCGCGAGCGGACCGCGGCCGAGTACGAGTACGACGCCGTGCCGGAGTCGGTCGAGGAGGAGGCCGGCGGGAACATCGTGGTGACCGCGCTCGTGTCAGGCACGTTCCCGGGCAGCCCGGTCCGGCTGCGCCATCGCTTCACCCTTCGCGACGGCCTGATCGGCGCCCTCGACATCCGGCCCTAGGGTCGACCATGGCCGGGCCGGCGGCTGGGCCCGGGGCAGCAGGCGGAGTCGCCCCGGGTGAGCAGGCCCAGCCGGCGTCCGCGACAGCGCAGCCCAGCCCGTCAGCGAGGGCCTGGTGGTGAAAGCCCACCGCCGTCGCCCGGCCCTGGCATAGCGTGGTCTCATGGGTCGCGTGCGGCAGCTCGCCGAGCTGACGCCGCCCGGACGGGAGCGCTACGTCGACCTGCTCCGGGCGCTGGCGATCAGCCTGGTGGTCCTCGGCCACTGGACGGACGTCGTCGTCGCCTACGACCGGTCCGGTCATCTCACCGGCTACTTCACGCTGTCCGAACTCCGTCCGGCCTATCCGTTGAGCTGGATCTTCCAGGTGATTCCGGTCTTCTTCCTGGTCGGCGGCTTCGCCAATGCCGCCTCGCTGAACACCCACCGAGCACGCGGTGGCACTCCCACCGAGTGGTTGCTCGACCGCAGCAGCCGATTGATCCGCCCGACCACGCTCCTGCTCGTCGCCCTTGTCGCCAGCAGTCTGCTGGCGAGCTCGCTCGGGACAGACCCGGCCGAAATCGGGCTAGCCGTCTCGTTCGCCACCATTCCGCTGTGGTTCCTCACGGCCTACATAGCCGTGTTGGCCCTGACCCCGATCATGTATGCGCTGCACCGCCGGTTCGGGTTCGTCGTACCACTGGTGCTGCTGGCATTGGTGGCCGCCGGCGATCTCGGACGGTTGCTCGGCCCCGGTCGGCTCTCCGGCGGCAACTTCCTCTTCGGTTGGCTCGTCATCCACCAGATCGGCTTCGCCTGGTACGACACCCATGCCGCGGCGGCGACGGGCGACGGCACGAAGGGTGACCCGCGGAGCGGGCGTGGTGGTCTGTTCGCTCACCGGCTGCCGATGGGTCGGCCGGTCGCCGTAGCCCTACTGACGGCGGGTCTCGTGGCGTTGCTGCTGCTCACTGTCGTCGGCCCCTATCCGGTCACCATGCTCAACCTGCCCGGCGAGCGGCTCAACAACGCCTCGCCGCCCAGCCTGGCGTTGCTCGCCCTGGCCACCCTCCAGCTCGGGGTGATCCTGCTGCTGCGCCGCCGCGCCGAACGATGGTTACGGCGCCGCTGCCCATGGCGGGCGGTGATCGGGATGAATTCCGTCGTCCTGACCACCTTCCTGTGGCATCTGACCGCCGTGCTGCTGCTGGCCGGCGCGCTCAACACGGTGCACTGGCTGCCCGCCCCGCCCGTCGACACGGCGAGGTGGTGGGCTTGGCGACTGCCCTGGGTGCTCGCGTTGACCGTGACACTGCTGGCGCTCGTCGCCGTCTTCGGTCCGGTCGAGGTACGCAGCGGCCACCGCCTGCGGGAACACGACGGCGATCGGAGGGGCATGGTTCGGTCGGCCGCCGTTCGGGCCGTCCTCACCACTGCCGGCTACGCGGCGGTGGTGCTCGGCCTGTTGATCAACACCATGACAGGAGCGTCCGGGCCCGAACCGCTGGGAATACCACCGATCGCGCTCGTGGCCTATCTGGTCGGGGCCGGCGCCTTACGACTTCTCCGATCGGTCTGATCCTCACGCGGCAACCGGTGCCAGCAGGCATCGTGCACGGATCGCCGGCCGCGCCCGTCACATACCACCAGCCGATCACCGAGGTCCTCGCCCCGTACGGCTGACCATCCCGGAACCGCCCGGTCAGCTCGGCTGGTCGTCGAGGAAGGCGAGGGTGGCGGCGGCGAACAGCGGCGAGCTGAAGATGCTGTAGTGGGTCAGCCCGGGCAGGATCGCCAGCGCGTGGCCGCCCTTCGGCCGTCCCTCGTTCATCCAGCCGCCGTCGCGCAGGCCCCCGTCGAGCAGCGCGAACGCCTCGACGTAGTGGCTCGGCGGGGCCATGTCGGCGTCGGCGGCCATGAGCAGCGTCGGCACCCGCAGGCCGCGGACGTCGTCGGTGAGGTCGAAGTCCTGCGCCATCAGCGCGCCGATCTTGTCGAGCAGCCGGGGGAAGTCCTCCGGGCGCGGCGCCACCCGCTCGTAGAGCTGGTACATCGGGGTTTCCTTCATGAACTCGGCCGCGGCCGCGCTTACCTGGCCCTGCTGTGCGCGCATCTCTGGGTAGACGGCGTCGGAGCGCAGGTGCGCCGAGGCCGCGACCAGCCGGCGGATCCTCTCCGGATATTTCACCGCGGCGCGCAGCGCCACCCCGCCGCCGAGCGAGTAGCCGACCAGGTCGGGCTTGTCCAGCTCGAGGTGGTCGATGAGCGCGGCGATGTCGTCGGCCATGAACTGCAGGTCGAGTGGTCGGTCGATGTCCGCGGTGCGGCCGTGCCCCTGCAGGTCGACCGCGACGACCCGGTGCCGTTCGGCCAGTGCGGGCAGGACGGGCCCGAACATCTCGCCCGAGCCGAGCCCGCCGTGCAGCAGGATCAGCGGGTGCCCGGTCCCGTGCGTCTCGAAGTAGAGATTGATGCCGTTGACCTCGGCGTACCGGCCGGTGCCCTCGACCCCGGCGGTCCAATCGGTGGCGGTCACAGCGACGTTTCCCCCGTCCTCGCTGGTGCTCCGATGGGCGTTTCCGTCTCACCGTAGACACGCGGTGTGACGCTCGCCGCCCTGCCGCGTCGGGCACGTCAGGAGAAGTGCGTCTTCGGCCGGGCGAGTCGCTCGCCGTCGACGATGAGGTCCACCTTCTCGTTGTAGAAGGCGACCAGGCCGGCGATCGGCAGCAGCGCGGCGGTGGGGAAGCCGTACGACCAGGCGAGGTCCGGGTGGACCGTGCCGCTGCTGCGGACCGACCACCAGGCGGTGGTCCGCCCCTTGTACGGGCAGGCGGTGCGGGTCTCCGACGGAACGAGGTGCCCGAAGTCCACGTCGGTGCGGTTCAGGTAGTAGCGGGTCGGCAGGCCGGTCTCGAAGACCAGCACGGGGGAGGAGGACTCGGCCAGCACCGTGCCGTCCAGCTCCACCCGCACCCGGCGGGTGGAGCGCAGCGCGTCGACCCGCGCGTACGGGTTGCGAGGGTGGACGAAGACCTCCTCGTCCTCCTCGAACCAGGCGTCCAGGGCGGCCCACTCGAACCGGATCGTGTCGGCCAGCCCGGGCAGCGCGTCGTCGTTGTACCACCGGGCGCAGGAATCCCGGATCGTGTCACCGACCAGCAGACCGTGCACCCAGGCGGTGCCGCGCCGGGACTCCGCCGTGCGGCCCTCGTCGACGAGGAACTCGCGGCGCACGTCGGCGACCGGGATGTAGTACTGCGGGTAGAACGGCCACTCCCAGACGTACTTCGCCCGGGTGGTGTCCAGCACCGGCTGGCCGGCGAGGAACGCGCGGACGCGGCGCGGCACCGGCTCGATCCGGTCGACCGTGGCGATGGCCTTCGGGTAGTCCGACACCGCGTCCTCCACTGCTGCGATAACGGGTATCGGTTCAACGATCGGCGCGGCGCGCGGTCGTCGGCGGGCGTGTGACCTGACGCACCTTTTCCTGGTCCGGGAATCAGATCACCCGGCGACGATTTGCTGCCAGGTGTGAGCGTTGCAGAAATCCCCGCCACGGACGTGACCCCCGCCGCCGAGCCGATCGAGACACCAGGTGACCTGATGAGCCCCCGGCAACGGCTGCGGCTCGTCCTCGTCCTCGGCTCGCTCATCGCGATCGGGCCACTGACCATCGACATGTACCTGCCCGCGCTGCCCGCCATCGCCGTCGACCTGCACACCACCTCCGCGGCCGTGCAGCTCACCCTGACCGGCACGCTCGCCGGCCTCGCCCTCGGTCAACTGCTGATCGGGCCGCTCTCGGACGCGGTCGGCCGGCGCCTGCCGCTGCTCGCCGGCATCGCGCTGCACATCGTGGCCTCGGTGCTCTGCGTCCTCGCGCCGAACATCGCCGTCGTCGGCGTGCTGCGGGTGCTCCAGGGGCTGGGTGTCGCGGCCGCCTCGGTGGTGGCCATGGCGGTCGTCCGTGACCTGTTCAGCGGCGCCTCGTTCGCCCGGCTGTTCTCCCGGCTGATGCTGGTGATGGGGGCGGCCCCGGTCCTCGCCCCGACCCTCGGCAGCGGGCTGCTGCGCTGGTCGGACTGGCGCGGCGTGTTCGTCGCGCTCGCGGTGTTCGGCGTCCTGCTGGCCACGGTCGCGGCGTTCGGGCTCGCCGAGACCCTGCCGCCCGCGCGGCGGCGCCACGGCGGCGTCACCACCATCCTCCGGGACTACCGGGCGCTGCTGCGCGACCGGACGTTCGTCGGGCTCGTCCTGGTCGCCGGCCTGGCCATGGCGGCGCTGTTCGCGTACGTGTCCGGCTCGTCGTTCGTCTTCCAGCAGCGGTACGGGCTGGACGAGCAGCAGTTCGGGCTGGCCTTCGGCGCCGGCGCGGTCGGCCTGATCGGCGCCACCCAGTGGAACGTCCGACTGCTGCGCCGGTACACGCCGCAGCGCATCCTGGTCACCGCCCTCGGGATGGGTGCCGCGGCCGGCCTGGTGCTGGTCGCCTTCGCGGCCACCGGCGTCGGTGGTCTCCCCGCCATCCTGGTGTCGCTGTGGGTGGTGCTCGCCGCGGCCGGGCTCGCCCTGCCGAACGCGCCCGCCCTGGCGCTGTCCCGGCACGGCGAGGCGGCGGGTACGGCCGCCGCGCTGCTCGGCGCGGTCCAGTTCGGCGTCGGCGCGGTGGCCGCGCCACTGGTCGGCGTCCTGGGTACCGGCAGCATGGCGATGGCCTCCGTGGTGGCCGGCGGGATGCTCGCGGCGATGGCCGTGCTGCTCACCGTCGTCGGGCGGGCCCGGCTGACCGGGGTGGAGGCGGGCGCCGTGGCGGTGGCCGCGCACTGAGCGCAGGGCGGCCGGCGGCCGGGTCAGACCCAGGACAGCGGGTCCACGGCCCGGCCGCCGAGGCGTACCTCGAAGTGCAGGTGGGGGCCGGTCGAGGCGCCGGTCGAGCCGACCAGCCCGATCACCTGGCCGGCCCGGACCCGCTGTCCCGGTGACACCAGCAGCCGCGACTGGTGGCCGTAACAGGTGGAGAGGCGCTGGCCGTCCGCCCGGCCGTGGTCGAGGCAGGTGTAGTTGCCGTAGCCGCCGTACCACCCGGCCCGGGTGACCCGGCCGTCCGCCGCCGCGACGATCGGGGTCCCGGCCGGGGCGGCGAGATCCACCCCGGGATGGAGCTGCCACACGTGGTAGTACGGGTCGAGCCGGACGCCGAACCGGCTGGTGAGCCGGCCCGCCAGCGGACGGCCGAGCAGCCGCGCCCCGCCCCGAGCGGTGACAGCGCGAGCCGGCGTTGCGGCCTCGGCCGGGACCGGGGCGGATCGAGCTGCCCGGTCGATCTCCTGCCGGATCCTCGTCTCGTCCTGCTGCCTCCGGGTGAGTTCGGCCTGCCCGGAGGCGAACGCGGCGGACAACGCGGCGGCCCGCCCGGTGGGCGTGTCGACCAGGTCCACGGAGTCTGCCCCGGCGATCGCCGGCACGCCGCCCGGTTCCCCACCGGCGGTGAGCGCGGTCAGCAACTGCAGCACCGGATCCGGATCCCGCTGCGCCCGCGCCAGGTCGTCGCGGGTGCGGGCGAGGACGTTCCGCAGGTACTGGATCCGGTGCTCGACCTCGGTCAGCCGGGCGACCCGGCGGGCCTGGGGCGTGGCGGCGGCGTCGACGGGCGGCTGCGGGTAGAGGTCCGCACCGGGGTCGGCGCTGATCAGCGCGGCGGCGGAGCCCGGGCTGATCAGCGGGTCGGCCGGGGAGTCCGGGCCGGGGGACGGGGGTGCGCCGCCAGCGGTCGACGGGTTCGTGGTGGTCGGCGCGGTGGGCCGGCTCGTCGGTCCGGAGGTCGGTGACGGCACGATCGGCGGCGGGAGCGGCGGCAGCGACGATGGCTTGACCAGGGAAGACGTGGGCGAGGGGAGCGGCAGCGGCGGCAGCGACAGGGACAACGACGGGCTGGGCAGGGGGAGCGGGCCCAGGGTGCCGGCCGCCGCGCGGTCCGGTGAGGCCGGCAGGGCCAGCGCGGTCATCGTCAGCGTCGCCGCCACGGTTCCCGCTGTCAGCGTCGCCCGCCGTCGCCGTCGCCCCATGCCGCACACTCCTGCTGCCGATGCCCTCAACTGCTACATCGGATCCGGCCCCCCGGCCGCAACAGGCGGTGGCACCTGGGGCGGGCCGGCTCCCGGGCGCCGGCGCCGACGGGCGAGCACCGCCACGCCCACCACGAGAACAGCGGCCCCCAGCGCCGACAGGGCCACGGCCAGCGTCGACCGCCGATGTGGCGGTTCGGGGGCGACCGCCTGCAGCGACGCCGCCGTAGCGCTGGTCGGGGTCGCTCCCGGCAGCAGGTACGCGTTGCTGGCCACCTGGGCGTCGTCGTCGGCGAACTCCGCCGAGGTGAGGGTGACCCGGTTGCGGACCAACCCGCCCGGCGCCGCGCCGTCGCGGATGCGGCCGGTGATCGTGACCCGGGGCGCCGCCGCACCGGAGGCCAGCCGCACGTCGCCGAGGTCGCAGACCACGGTACGGCTGGACACCGAGCACCGGCCGGGTTCGGCGCGGGCGGTGATGTCCTCCAGCTCGGCCGTGGTGGTGAAGGTGATCCGGCCGGCGGTCAGGGCCGCCGTACCGGAGATGGTGACCGTGTGGGTGACCTGCTGCCCGGGCAGCGCGCCGAACGGGGTGGTGGTCAGCACCGGCGTCGCGTCGACCGACGCCGTCGGCGTGGGGCCGGCCAGCACCGCGACGGCGGCCATTCCCGCCATCAACGCGGCCAGCGGTTCCCCCATGCAGACACTGTAGGCCTGTCGACGACGGTCCGCCGGGCGTACCGGAACCCTGTCCACCTCTGCCCGGCGGCCGGAAGGGCCGGGGTGCGACGGCGCCCCCGCCTCTCAAGATCATGGATGTGCCGCCCGGCTGCGGTGGCGTTCGTGGTGCTGCGGCACTCGCGCCGGCGGCGGCGATGGGTGGCCGATGACGCCGTGATGGCAGATCGATGGCCGCCGGTCCTACGGTTCCCGCGCATCAGATTCGGCTACCGACCGGCAACACGGTCGGCAGAGGGGACGGTTGGGACAATGAGCATCGGAAACGGTCGGCGCGGTGGCCGCAGGGCACTGTTGGCCCTGGCGGCAGCGCTGGTGGGCATGGCCGTCGGTGTGTCGACCGCGCCGACGGGCGCGCTCGCCGCGACCAGTGGCTGCGGCAGTTCCTGTGACGGGAAGGATCCGCAGACGTACGTGGCGACGGTCGACGGTTACGCCGGGTACTGCTACATGGACGCGAAGACGGTGGCGACGGCGACCAACGTCGAGCTGCGGTACAGCCCGTGGTGCCGCACCGCGTGGGCCAGGTACACCGGGTCCTACCACTACCACACGACTCAGATCAAGAGCTACTACACCAGTGGATCGCTGCGGAAGACGTACAGCTACGAGCCCTTCGCCGGGTCGTGGACGGCGATGGTCAACGATGCCGGGCTCCTCGCGCAGGCCTGCGTCACCTGGTACGAGAGTGAAGCCGACGAGGTCAACAACAACCCCACCGGCTCCGCGTGCACCAGTAAGTACT
The DNA here is from genome assembly GCF_055586005.1 of Micromonospora sp. NPDC051924. Classification (NCBI taxonomy): domain Bacteria; kingdom Bacillati; phylum Actinomycetota; class Actinomycetes; order Micromonosporales; family Micromonosporaceae; genus Micromonospora; species Micromonospora sp. NPDC051924. Next base: position 38,813 of record NZ_JBVJJA010000003.1, on the reverse strand, counting down.
GAAGCGCGACCGGCCCGGGCGGAGCCGATGGCCGGCCCGGGCCGGCCACCGAACAGGTGGGCAGGGCTTGACTCTCCGGTTCGGCCTCCTCGGCGAGGATCTCGACGCGGCCCACCAGCGGGCGCTGGACGGCGGGCGAGCGAGCTGTATCCGCCCGTCGAGCGGCCGTGGAAGCCGAGATCCTCCTGCGTGATCGACCCGAGCGGCAACTACCTCGACCTCTACCAGAGCTGAACCGCCGTCATTCCGTCGTACCGGGCCTGCGGGCCAGGAGGCAGGCCTGCGGCCGCTTCAGCCGCCCGTCGGGTTCCTGGATCTGCCGCGCGGTGACGACCATCCCGGCGTCGCGCAGCAGCTCGGCGATCTCATCCGGGGCCAGCAGATAGGCGTCGTAGGAGACGGGGTGCCCGTACGCCCGCTCGGGACGCAGGTGCTCGTCGCCGACGTGGAACCCCAGCAGTAGGAGGCCGCCGGGGGCCAGGGCGCGCCGGAAGCGGGCGAAGACCGCCGGCAGCACCTCCGGCGGCAGGTGGAAGATTGACCACCAGGCGACGATGCCGGCCAGGTGGCCGTCGGGCACGTCCAGCGCGGTCATGGACCCGACCTCGAACCGCAGGGCCGGGTACGTCCGGCGGGCGATCTCCACCATCTGTGGTGACAGGTCGACGCCGAAGACCGGCAGGCCGAGCGCGGCCAGGTGGGCGGTGACGTGGCCGGGGCCGCACCCCAGATCGGCGACCGGCCGACCGTCCTGGGCCGGGACGAGTTCGGCGAACGCCGCCAGCATCCCGCGGCCCAACGCATCCTCCGCGAACCGGGGCGGCACGATCGTCATGTAGTCCTCGGCGACCCGGTCGTACGACTCCCGGGCCGCGGTCAGGTAGGCGGGCTCGGTCATCCGGCCGACCCTAGCCGAGGCGGTCGCCGGGCACCGCCCCGAGCGGTTCCGGTGTCGGTTGGAGCGGGGTCACCCTTGCCCCGCGATGCCGTGCATCGCGACCAGACCGGGTACGGCCACGCGGCCGAGTTCCGCGCCGGTGGCCGGGTCGTGCCAGCTCACCGCGTTGGCCCGGCCCAGGTAGAGGCGGCTGCCGTCGCGGCCGGGCACGAGGCCGCAGACCGGCTCGGGGACCTGCCACTCGCCGGTGCGGGCGAGGCTGGCCCGGTCGAGCACGCGTACCGTCGGGCCGGCGCCGATGAACAGGCGGCCGCCGTCGGTGGCGGTGTGGGCGGTGCCGGCGACGCGGGCGTGGGTGACCGTCCGGCGTACCGTCAGTTCCTCGGTGGAGATCTCCGCGACGGTGCCCGACGCGCCGTCGGTGACGTAGAGGCTCCGCCCGTCGGGGCTGATCGCGACGGCGTGGCCGGCGGCGTCCCCTTCCCCGAACGGGTGCGGCAGGTCGATGCAGTATGCCCACCGGGCGTCGAGGCTGAGCGTGTGCACGAACGCGTGCGCGTTGCCCGGCCGTCCGCTGACCAGGTCGCGGGTGTGCCGGTGGTCCGGCTGGTGGGTGTAGAGGGTGTAGAGGGTGGCCCGGTCGGGGGCGAGCACCGCCTGGCGTCCGTCGCCGCGCATCTCCTCCTCGGCGCCGGGCGGGATCGGCGACTTGTCGCGGGTGGAGAGCGGGCCGGGCCTCCCGGTGGCGAGGTCGACGACGCGGACGCGGTAGCGGTCCGGCGCCGCCGGGGGGAGCCAGTCGAGGACGAACAGCCCGGTCAGGTCCGCGGTGAACGCCTCCGGAACGACGTTGCCCGGCAGGTCCAGCCGGTACCGGACCCCGGTGGCATCGGCGATCAGCACCGGGGTGACTGTCCGGCCGGCCGGGCGTCCGCCGGTGACGTCCTGCCGGTTCGGGGTGAGCGCGATCAGGATGTTGGTGGCCGAGACGCACTGCGGCACCCAGCGCCCGGGCAGCCGGACCCGCTCGGTGGCGCGGCCGGTGGCGGTGTCGACCCGCCACAGCGCGGTGTCCGGACCGGCGGGCGTGGTCGCGTAGGCCACGAGCCCGTCCGCGCTGGCGATCGCCCGCGGGATGGTCTGCCGCTCGCCGCCGCGCAGGACGCCGAGGTCGTCGCCGACCTCGACGAGCAGCGCGTCGGGGATCGTCACCGCGGGTGCCGCGGTCGACGACCGGGTGGGTTTGCAGCCGGTCAGCGTGGCGGCGCCGGCGCCGGCGAGCAGGGTCAGCATCGTGCGCCGCGAGATCGTGGTGGGCGTCATGTTCCGGTGACACCGTGGACGGTGGGGAAGTTCCTCCTTCCGGAGGTGGAACCCGCTCGGCGCGGGCGGTGTCATGAGGGGTGAGCCGACCGGAGGTTCCCCCTGGACGACGACGAGCTTGTCACCCGCGCACGGGCCGGTGACCTGGAGGCGTACGACCTCCTGGTCGCCCGGCACACCGCGTCCGCGTACCGGACGGCGGTGCTGCTCGGCGCCGGGCCGGACGCGGAGGACGTCATCCAGGAGGCGTTCGTGAAGGGATACCGCAAGCTTTCCCGCTACCGGGGCGAGTCGTCCTTTCGGTCGTGGCTGCTCGCCATCGTCGCCAACGAGACCCGCAACCTGCACCGGTCGCGCAGCCGGCGGGACGGGTTGGTGCTGCGGGCCGCGGTGGCGGACCCGGGGTCCGAGCTGGCCGAGGACGACGCGCTCGGCGCCGTCCTCGCCGCCGAGCGGCGCGCCGCGCTGGTGGAGGCGCTGCGCCGGTTGCCGGTCAAGGACCGTGAGGTGATCGTCTGCCGGTACTTTCTCGACCTGAGCGAGGACGAGACGGTGACCATGCTGGGGCTGCCCCGGGGCACGGTGAAGTCGCGGACGTACCGGGCGTTGGCGAAGCTGCGCGGCCTGCTCGACCGCGAGGTGGTGCACCGTGGATGACCTCGAGCGGGACCTGCGGGACCTCGCCCCGTGGCTGGAGACGCCCCCGCCCCCGGACGTGACCAGCCGGGTCCGTGCCCGCCTGGCCTCGCCCGCCGCGCGGCGCCGCCGCTGGCGCTACTGGCTGGCCGTCGCGCTGGCCGCGCTGCTCGTCGCGGTGCTGCCGCCCGGGCGGGCCGCCCTCGCCGACGCCGTGGCCGGGCTGCTGCGCTTCTCCGGGATCGTCATCGGTACGTCGCCGGCGCCGGTGCTGCCCTCCGGCACCCCGTCGCCGTTGCCGGCGCAGCGGCCCGTCGCCCTCGACGAGGCGCAGCGGAAGGTGCGCTTCCCCATCAAGGTGCCGGCGGCGCTGGGCCCGCCCGATCGGGTGCTGGTCGCCGACGCCGACGGCACGGGCACCTACCGGGTGGCCACGCTGCTCTACCGGGGCGGGACGCTGCGCCTGGACGCCTTCGACGGCCGCTTGGACCCGGTGTTCCAGAAGCAGGCCGCCGGCCCGGACGTGGAGTGGACCCAGGTCGACGGCGGCTTCGCGGTGTGGATCGGCCGCCCGCACGCGCTGGCGTATGTGGATCGCGGCGGGACGGTCCGGGTGGAGACCGCACGGCTCGCCGCCGCGACCCTGATCTGGGAGGAGGCCGGGGTGAGCTACCGGCTGGAGGGCGACCTCACCCGGGACGGGGCGATCGCGATCGCGAACTCGCTGCGTTGACGGGAACCGGTCCGCCCCGGCCGGTGTCCTGCTGGTGAGTCGTCACGTCGATCGGGGGGTGTCGGATGGGTTCCAGGGGCAGGGTGGTGCTGGCGTCGGTGGTCCTGCTGGCCGGATGCACGGCCGGGAGCCGGCCGGCCACCTCGGCCACGCCGGCCACGCCGGCCGGCACGGCGACCGCGGCGACAGGCTGCCACTCCCGGATCGAGACCGGACCGCTGCCGGACTGGGCGGACACCGGCTTCCACGGGGACACCCGGGTGCCGCACGTCTTCGGGGCGAAGGGCGGCATCGTGGCGGTGCTGTTCGGTCAACCGCTCACCCACGGCCGGGCCGACGGCCCGACCAACAAGATCCTCTGGGTGTCCCGGCCGGCCACCGTGTCACCCGACCCGACCGCGTCCGCCACCCTGGTGATCACTGCGACGCTGGACGGCACCGACACCCGGGTCACCCGCGAGGTGGCGGGCGGCCCCGGCCCGTCGACCGTCGACATGCCGCAGGCCGGCTGCTGGCATCTCGTGCTGCGCTGGTCCGGCCGCACGGACACCATGGACCTCGTGTACGCGGAGCGCTGACCGCCCTGCGGCGACGACGTCGCGTGGCCTCGCTCAGCCTTCCTCCGCGACCGCCATCTCGCCGAGCAGCGACCAGTCCTGCTGGGGCACGGTGACGTTCACGATCCGGGGCGTCTCGGCCAGGTGCAGCGGGAGGGTGCGCTGCGCCTCGCGGAAGTGCTCCGACTGCACGTGCGCGGCGCCGGCCTCGTCGTCCCGGAACGCCTCGACCAGGACGTACTCGTTCGGGTCGTCAAGGCTGCGGGACCAGTCGAACCAGAGACAGCCGGGCTCGGCCCGGGTGGCCTCGGTGAACGCGGCGGCGATCTGCGGCCACCGGTCGGCGTCCTCGGGACGTACGCGGAACTTGGCGGTGATGAAGATCATGGGCTCCAGGCTACCCAGCCCACCGTCGCTCGGCAGCGGCTCGCCGGGCGGCCGGTCAGCGCTTCGTGACGGGGCTGAGCAGTTCCGACGCCCGGCGGTCGGCGAACGCGGTGACCGCCTGCTGGCCGGCGCCGAAGACGATCGCGATCCCCAGCAGCGCGGCGGTGCTGTTCACCGTGGTCTCCACCAGGCCGCCGATCACCAGCATGATCCCGACGACCGCGACCAGTGGACCGATCGCGAGCTTCAGCAGCCGTTGCTGGAACGGCAGCTTGTACGGCAGGCCACCCGAGGGCGACGTGATCATCGAGGGGAGGGCGCTGATGAACGCGCCCAGTGCGCCGGCGATCAGGACGAAGAACAGCAGCCGCCACGCCGGCACGCCGGCCGCGTCGGTGGGCGCCCTGAGCAGTCGCACGTCCCGGCTGCGCCACTGCACGAGCACCATCAGCGTCTCGGCGACCAGCGCGAAGACGGACAGGCCCAGCATCCGATTGCGTAGCCTGCTCGCTGCCGGCGCCGGCGGGCGGGGCGACGGTCTCGGTGGACATGATCGGCCTCCAGTCGTCGGGTGCGCCGTCCGACGTGGGCGACACGCGCCTCTATCCACAGTATCCGCAGGTCAAAGTCGTTGCGGCAGGGCGGATGGCCGCTTGACGGATTGCCGACCGGCGGCACCCGACACGCTTACCCACGAGTGACATGAGGCGGTGACCGTCTTCGCCCTCGCGCATATCGCCATCCACGACCGGGCGCGCTACGACCGGTACGCCGCCGGGTTCCGGCCGGTCCTCTCCCGCTACGGCGGCCGGCTGCTCGCCGCCGACGAGTCCCCCGAGGTGGTGGAGGGGGCCTGGTCGTACCAGAAGGTGATTGTGATGTCGTTCGATCGCCAGGAGGACTTCGAGCGGTGGTCGAACTCCGCCGAATACCGGGAGATCTCCGGTGACCGGGAGGCCGCCACCGAGGGCGTCGTCCTGCTGGTCGACGGCCTCCCGGGCTCACGGCGGGTCGACGCCGGCTGAGCGGCTGCCTTTACCACCCGCGCCCGACGTGGCACGCTTCGTAGTGCCCTCAAGGGTCTCGCGACCCCGTCGAAGCGGTGCGCACGGTAGGACGACCGGGGAGCCGATGGCGAACATGTGGCGACGCAGGACGGCGTATCCGTTGCTTCTCTGGCTCGTGCTGGCCGCCGTCATCGCCGGGGCGTGGATGCGGTTCGGCAGCTCCAACCTGACCACCGTCCTGACGATCGTGTCCACTCTGGTCGCCCTGCTGCCCGTGCTGAAGGTCGGACCGTTGAGCTGGTCTGCCCCGGGCCGGCACAGCACGCCGGAGCAGGTCGACCGGGCGGTGCAGGTGCTCGCCATCGAGGTGCGCAAGCAATGGGACGAGGAGGCGCGCCGCCGCCAGCTCCAGGAGGCGCGCCAGATGCCGGTCCGCTGGGAGGTGGCCGACCGGCCGAACGACCGGGTACGGCTCCCGCCGGCCGGGCAATTACCGCGGTTGATCGACGAGTTCGTCGGGCAGCCCCGTCCGATGGTGGTCATCGGCGAACCGGGGTCGGGCAAGACCGGTCTGTGTGTCATCCTCCTGCTGGACCTGCTGAAGGAAGCGTCCGGGCGGGTGCCGGTGCTGTTGCAGATCGCCACTTGGGATCCGAGCGAGAACCTCGACGACTGGCTGGTCCGCCGGTTGACGGAGGACTACCCGTTCCTCGGCAACGAGGCCCGATTCGGTGCGGGCGCCACCCGCGAAATGGTCACCCAGCGGCTGGTGTTGCCCATCCTGGACGGTCTCGACGAGATGCCGCCCGAGCTGCGGCCTGTCGCGTTGCGCGCGCTCGACGACGACTGGTCCGCCGACCGGCCGTTCGTGCTGACCTGCCGCACCGAGGAGTTCCTGGCGGCCAACGCGCAGAACCTGCTGGTCGGCGTGCTGGTCGTGCGCCTACGGCCGCTGGAGCCCCAGGCAGCGGCGAACTTCCTGCTCGACGCCACCGCCGACGCCCGGCTGGAGGAGTGGGAGCCGGTCCTGGCGGAGCTGGTCGCGCACCCGTCGGACGATCTCGCGCTGACGCTCACCAACCCGCTGATGCTCGCGTTGGCCCGCACGGTCTACGAGGCCGAGGACGTGTCGCCCCGGGAGCTGCTCGACCGGCGCCGGTTCCCCCGGCAGCACGACGTGGAGGAGTATCTCCTCGACCGGTTCATCCCCACCGTGTTCCGTACCCGCCCGCACCGGGCGGTGCCCAGCCCGACCCGGGTGTCGCGTCGGTGGGACCCGGCCGTCGCCCAGCGGGCGCTGGTCTTCCTGGCCGTCCACCTGCAGACCCTGGGGACCCGCGACCTCGCGTGGTGGCAGCTGCAGCGGGCGGTGCCCCGTCCCGTCTCGCGGGTCGTGCGGATCACCGTGGGCACGGTGGGTTGCGCCCTGCTGGGCTGGATGATGTTCGGGCTGTTCGGTCGGCCCCGGTTCGGGCTGGCGTTCGGCCTGCTGGTCGGCTTCTTCGCCGCCCTTCCAATGGGCAGGTTGCGGGACAAGAAGCCGCGACGGTTTGTACCCCGGATTTTCCGCCGCGCGGAGTTGGCGCCGGAGTTCCTGGTGCGGGACATCGGCTTCGGCATCGTCGGGGTGCTCGTCGGCGGGCTCATCGTGGGCCTGCTGTTCAGCGTCGGATACGGCGTGCTGATCGGTCTGTTCTTCGGGCTCGTCTTCGGCATGGTGCGTCGGTTCACCGAGCCGACCGAGTCCAAGGAACCGGCCAGCCCGGGCAACGTGCTGCGCAGTGACCGCAGCACCGTGCTCTACGGCGCCGCGTTGGGGGGAACGGCCGGCGCGCTGGTCGGCGGTTTCCTGGGTGGTGTCGTCGGCGCCGAGCAGTACGGGTTGATCTTCCACCTCGACCCCATGGCGGAAGGGCTGCTCGGTGCCGGCGTCGGACTGCTGCTCGGGGCCGCCGGTCTCGGGATGATGGTCTACACCACCAGCGCGTGGGCGCAGTTCGTGCTGGCCCGGCTCTGGCTCAGCCACCGTGGCCGGACCCCGCTGCGGCTCATGACGTTCCTCCAGGACGCGCACAAACTCGGCGTGCTGCGCCAGGTGGGACCGGTCTTCCAGTTCCGGCACGCGTTGCTTCAGGAACGGCTGGTGCGGCCCCCGTCGGCGGCCCTCGAAGCACCCGAGCCGGAGACGGCGATCCAGGGGTGACCCGGGCGGCCGGCGGGGTCCGCTACGCCGCCCGGGCGGTGGTGAGCTGCACCGGACCGACCAGGGACCAGTGTGCGACGCGGCCGGGCCAGCAGCCGCCCGACCCGCCGGCGCCGGTGACCGTGACATACCGGGCCCGAGGGAATCGGATGCGCGCCCGGGTGATCGGCGCGTCCACGGGGTGGACCTGCAGGTCCGCCAGGCGCCTCCGCACGCTGTCGCTGCTCCGACCGGAGCCACCGGTCTCCCAGTAGCCAAATTCGATGCGGGCGTGCAAGGGGCCGTCGGCGCCGGCGGCGGCCTGCTGTTCGAGCAGCCAGGCGACGTCGGACGGGTTGGTCAGGTCGACGGCGCGGATGCCGGAGGCCGACTTGTCGCCGGCCACCTGCACCCGGACCGTGACCACCTCGAAGGGATGGCGCCGCAGCCGGCGTGACTGGTCGTCGAGCCACCCCCACTCGAAGGCGTACTGCCGCCGCTCGACGACCACCAGCGCCGCGGCGCGCACGATCGTGTACGCGACCAGGGCGATGGCGACGCCGGTCGCCGGTGCGTCGTGGACCAGCAGACGGCTGGCGATCACGGCCAGCACGGCGGCCCCCAGCCAGCCCAGGGTGACGTTGCGGGCCCGCTCGAAGGTCGACCAGCCGGGACCCACGGTGAGCCGCCGCAACAACCGGGCGGGGCCGGCCAGCGGTGCCGGAGGTATCGGAACCTCCGGCCGCGTGCTGCCCGGGTCGGTCAGCACCACCTCTGTCGTCCGCACCGCCTGCCGCCTCTCCCCGGCGTCCTGCCCGCACTGTCGCCGCCGTCTGCGGCTCGGCCGGGGCGGCACGCGTCGTCCGCCCGGCAGTTCGTGTCGCGGGGGCGGCCGCCAGGCGGGTACGCCCTCCGCGGTCACTGTACCGGCCGCCACCGTGGCGGGACCGAACGTGAGAACGCCAAGCTGGCATGATGCGCACAATCAGCCGGTTCCGCTGGTCGGGGCGCTCTCGGCCGGGAAGATGTTGCCGGCCGGCCGGAACAGCAACCGGTGGGCCTGACGCTCGCCCGGGTCGGGTCCCGAGGGCGGCCCTCCGCCCCGGGGCGGGGCGCCTGGGCGGTGCCGGCGCTGGTCGACCAGGTGATGGAGCAGGGCCCGCGCCAGCATCATGAACAACATGCCGAACAGCCGGTCGCGGCAGCACCGCGGGTGCTGCCGGCGGAACTCCCGGTGCAGCCACCCGATCTGTCGGCTGGTCTCGATGAGCGTGACCGTACCCAGGGTGACCTCGGTGCTGACGCCGGCGGAGCGGTCCAGGGCGACGTCGTGGTAGTCGTCCAGGACCTGCAGGACGTCGCCGAGTTCCATGAGCAGCCGGTGTTCGTCCGGCGGCAGCGCCGGGCGGAGCAGCCCGAACAGTGCTGTCGTGCCGAGCCCGCCCTTGCCGCGGGTGATCCGGCGCAGGTCCGGCCCGCCGACGACGGAGCCTCGTTGGCGCCGCGACTGGATCTGGAACTGGTGCATCCGGCGCAGGGCGGCGTAGACCGGCTCGGCGTTCTGGTGCCGCAGCGCCGCATCGATGCTGTCGTACAGCGCCAGGAGCAGTGCCTCGGCGTCCGACTGCGGCTGAAAGCGGCCGCCCTCGAACAGGACCGTCAGCCGTTCGTCGAGCCGAGGGCTGCGGAAGTTGTCGAACAGGTCGTCGTACACGCGGGTGAAGGAGCTGCCCAGTACGGCGCGGTCGGCCTGGAACGCGATCCCGGTGGCCTGCGCGTACCCGGACATCGCGAGGCTGACCTTGACGCTGGTGCCGAGCAGGATCCGTGCGACCTCCTGCTGCCGGCGGGTGCCATCGATGCTCCGGTCGACGATCGGCCGCACCGTCCGGTCGAAGACCTCGACGATCTGGTCGACCTCGCGCCGCACGAACCGGTACACGCTCGGCCACCCGGCCGCCAGCGGCGCGAGCCGCAGAACGGCGAGGACCTCAGTGGACACGGCCGGCTCACTCGGCCTGGGCCGACGAGGGCCGCCCCGCTCCGCGCGCCGTCCCCGTCGTCGAGTTCCATCGTGGACCTGATCGGTGTCTTGTGACTTGTTCTCGACACTGGCGCATGCATCGACAGTATCGAAGGTTATCACCGCCAGTGTTCGGCCGATGACGCGTCGGTTTTCGCACGGCGTCGGTCCGCGCCGTCGCCGGCGGTTGTGGAGTTCGCGCCAGTCGGGGCTCGTTACAGCCGGTGCCGCACCCAGACGTTCGGCTCGACGTAGACGGCGTAGTCGTGCGCGACGTCGCAGAGCACCGGCACCAGCGCGCCCGGCACGTGCACCGGCCCGCTGGTGTCGAACGGCAGGCCCGTCCAGCGCCGCCATTCTGCGAGGGTGCCGGTGATGGTCATCGACCGGGTGGCGACGCGCTCGATCCGCCCACCGGCCCGTACGTGCACCCGCAGCCACGGGTCCACCGGCAGGCCGTCCGCGCGGACCTGGGCCGCGTACTCGGCCGTGGGCAGGTCCGGCTGGGTGTGCTTGCCGCTCGGGCGGACCGGCGCCACGAGGGTGTCGAGGCCGCGCTTGGCGACCGCGGTCCGCATGGCGTCCAGCATCAGCGCGGACACGCCGCCGCCGCGCCGGTCGGGGCGGATGGTGATCTCCAGCGCCGAGGCCATCGTCGGTTGCCGTCCGAGGTGGCGGTCGACGGTGGACCGCTGGATCATCCGGTCCCAGCCGCCCTCGGGCAGGTCCGGCTCCGGCCAGTGCACGGGCACGGCGTACCCGCGGGCCACGGCCCGTCCCGGTTCGGTCGGGTCGATCGCGGCGAGCACCAGGTCGGGGTAGACGTCGTCGGCGACCCCGTAGTACACCGAGCTCATCATGTCCTGGAGCATGAAGGTCGGCCACGCCCCGTCGAAGTCGGCGTTGGTCAGCAGCGGCGCGAGGTCGGGACGGTCGGCCAGGCTCACGATCTCCAGAGTCACGGGCCGGATGGTAGAGCGGTCCCGGTCGGGACCGCACGTGAAATACGCCCGCGCCGGTCGCCCTCAGGGCAGGACGACGGTGCGGGCGCCCTCGCCGCGGGCCATCCGGTCGAAGCCCGCGGCGGCGCCGTCCAGCGTGGTCCGGTCCGTGATCAGAGGAGCCAGGTCGAGGGTGCCGTCGAGTACGGCCCGGGCCAGTTCGGGCACGTCCCGGTCCGGATCGGACGATCCGTAGACCGAGGAGCGCAGCGTACGGGCCGAGTGGAAGATGTCCAGGGCGCTCAGGCCGACGATGTCGTCCTTGGCGCCCATGCCGACCACGGTGACCTGCCCGCCCCGGCGGGTGGCCCGCCAGGCGGTGCGGATCGTCTCGCTGCGCCCGACGCACTCCAGGGCGTGGTCGACGCCCCGGCCGCCGGTGCGCGCGCGGACCGCCCGGTTGACGGACTCGTCGGCGAGCAGGAAGTCGGTGGCGCCCGCGGCGGCGGCCAGCTTCGCCTTGGCCGGCGACACGTCGACGGCGAGCACCGGGTCGGCGCCGGCTGCCCGGGCGGCGGTGACCACCGACAGGCCCACCCCGCCGAGCCCGATCACGGCGACCGAGTCGCCGGCGGCGACGCCGGCGGTGCGGCGGACCGCGCCGACGCCGGTGAGCACGGCGCAGCCGAGCAGCGCGGCGGCCTCGAAGGGCAGTTCGGCCGGGACCGGGATCACCGCCTGCTCCGGCACCACCACCTGTTCGGCGAGGGCGCCGAGGCCGAGGGTGACGTGCAGCGGCTCGCCGGCCGGGGTGCGGCCGCGGGCGGTGGCGGGCGCGCCGCCGCGTTCGCAGAGCCACGGCTCGCCGTGCCCGCAGTACCAGCACGTACGGCACGGTGGCGCCCAGTTCAGCACGACGTGGGCGCCGGGGGAGACCCGGGTGACGCCGCCACCGACCGCGGCCACCACGCCCGCCGCCTCGTGCCCGAGCACCAGCGGGTACGGCGGCGCGAGGGTGCCGTTGACCATGGACAGGTCGGAGTGGCAGACCCCGGCGGCCCGGATGTCGACCCGTACCTCGCCCGGGCCGGGGGGCGGCAGTTCGACGTCCTCGACCCGCAGCGGCGCGCCGGCGGCCCGGGCGACCAGGGCCCTCATCGCTGGATGGTCTTGGTCTGGCGGAACTCGTCCAGGCCGTAGGTGCCCAGCTCCCGGCCGAGGCCGGACTGCTTGTAGCCGCCGAACGGGGCGAGCGGGTTGAACGGGGCGCCGTTGATGTCGACCGCGCCGGTACGCATGCCGCGGGCCACCCGCAGCGCCCGCTCCCGGTCGCCGGACCAGACCGCGCCGGCCAGCCCGTACTGGGAGTTGTTGGCCACCGCGACGGCGTGTTCGTCGTCGTCCACGGGCAGCACCGACAGGACAGGCCCGAAGATCTCCTCCTGCGCCAGTGCGCTGTCCGGGTCGACGTCGGCGATCACGGTGGGGGCGACGAAGAAGCCCCGGCCCGGCGCCGCGGCGTCCGGTCCACCGGCGACCAGCCGGGCCCCATCGGACAGTCCCTTCGCGATGTGGTCGCGGACGCGCTGCCGCTGCGCCGCCGAGACCAGCGGGCCGAGTCGGGTGGCCGGGTCGAAGGGGTCGCCGAGCCGGTACGCCTCGGCGGCCTGCGCGGCGAGGGTGACGGCCTCGTCGTAGCGGGACCGGTGCACCAGCATCCGGGTCCAGGCGGTGCAGGTCTGCCCGGAGTTGAGGAAGGCGTTGCCCACACCCACCTTGACCGCGGTGGCGAGGTCGGCGTCGTCGAGGATCAGGTTCGCCGACTTGCCGCCCAGTTCCAGTGCGACCCGGGCGATGCGGTCGGCGGCGAGGTGGGAGATCCGCCGGCCGGTGGCGGTGGAGCCGGTGAAGGAGACCATGTCGACGTCGGGGTGGGCGGCGAGGGCCTCGCCGGCGACTGGGCCGGTGCCGGTGACCAGGTTGACCACGCCGGGCGGCAGGCCGGCCTCGGCGATCGCGTCGAAGAGCAGGTACGCCGTCAACGGGGTCAGTTCGCTGGGTTTGAGCACCACGGTGCAGCCGGCGGCCAGGGCCGGAGCGACCTTGGCGACGACCTGGTGCAGCGGGTAGTTCCACGGGGTGATCGCGCCGACCACGCCGACCGGCTCGTGAAGCACCAGCGAGTTGCCGATGGTCTCCTCGGCGGGCGGTCGCGCGGCCAGCTCGACGTAGCTGCGCAGAACGGTGAGCGGGAGGCCGGCCTGCACCCGGGTGGCCACCTTAAGCGGGGTGCCCAACTCCAGGGCGACGGTCCGGGCGATCTCGTCGGCCCGGGCGGCCAGCGCGGCGTGCAGCCGGTCCAGGTGGGCCGCCCGGTCGCCCGGCGCGGTGCCGGCCCAGCCGGGGAAGGCGGCCCGGGCGGCGGCGACGGCCCGGTCGACGTCGGACGCCGTGCCGGCCGGGACGGTCGCGATGATCTCCTCGGTCGCCGGGTTCTGCACCGGGATGGCCTCGCCAGTGGACGCGGTGACCCAGTGGCCGTCGAGGTAGAGGTCGGTCCGTGCGAGATCCATCGCGCTCCCCTCACGTACGTCACCGGAAACTACCGGCGGAAGGTTGCCGCCGGCGGGCGTGGCTGACTCTGCCACATCCGGGTCTGGACGAACTAAAACTTGCACCGATAGTTTGAGGCCCGTGGGACCTCCCGCGCGCTGTGCGGTGCCCCGACCGAGAGGATCCGGAGGAGAGATGGACTTCGCGCTGTCCGACGAGGAACGGGCGGTCCGGGAAACCGCGCGTGCCTTCATCACCCGTGAGGTGATGCCGCTGGAGCAGGAGGTGCTGCGCCGCGAGCGCGCCCACCGGCCCAGCCTGGACCGGTCCGAGCTGCGCGAACTTCAGCTCAAGGCGCGCACGTTCGGCTTCTGGGGGCTGGCCACGCCGGAGCAGTACGGCGGGATGGACCTGCCGGCGGTCATGCAGTCGCTGATCTGGACCGAGCTGGGGCGTACCTTCGTGCCGTTCCGGTTCGGCGGCGAGGCGGACAACATCCTCTTCCACGCCACCGAGGAGCAGAAGCGGGAGTTCCTGATCCCGACCATCGAGGGGGAACGGATCTCCTGCTTCGCGATCACCGAGCCGGGCGCCGGCTCGGATGCGGCGAACATCCGGTTGCGCGCCCGCCGCGACGGCGACGACTGGGTGCTCGACGGGGAGAAGACCTTCATCACCAACGGCAACGACGCCGACTTCGCCATCGTCATCGCGGTGACCGACCCGGCGAAGGGCGCCCGCAACGGCGGCGCCACCGCGTTCCTGGTGGACCGGGAGATGGGCTGGCGGTCGGAGTTCATCCAGACCATGGGGGAGGGCGGCCCCGCGTCGCTGATCTTCGACGGCGTACGGGTGCCGCACCGCAACATCCTCGGCGCGGAGGGGCAGGGCTTCGCGCTCGGGATGGAGTGGATCGGCAAGGGCCGCTACACCATCCCCTCGCACGCCATCGGCATCGCCGAGCGGGTGTTGCAGATGGCCGTCGACCAGGCCAACACCCGGGAGACGTTCGGCGCGAAGATCGGCACCAACCAGGCCATCCAGTGGATGATCGCCGATTCGGAGACCGAGCTGGAGGCCGCCCGTTGGCTGGTGCTCAAGGCGGCGTGGACGGTCGACCAGGGCCTGGACCCGCGGCACGCCTCCTCGATGTGCAAGCTCTACGGCGCGGGCATGGTGAACCGGGTGGTGGACCGGGCGCTGCAGATCCACGGCGGCATGGGCTACACCCGCGAGCTGCCCATCGAGCGCTGGTACCGGCAGGTCCGGCTGTACCGGATCTTCGAGGGCACCGACGAGATGCAGCGGCTGATCATCTCCCGCGACCTGCTGCGCGGCCACACGAGGATCGGCGGTCACCTGGCCTGAGGGCCTCGCCGGAGCCGCCGTTAGGCTCGTGGGCATGGGAGATCCGTTCCGGGTGCGCATCACCATCCGCGGCTACGAGCTCGACACGCAGGGCCACCTGAATCAGGCCGTCTACCTGCAGTACAGCGAGCACGCCCGGTGGGAGTGCCTGCGCGCGGCCGGGATCTCGCAGGACCGGCTCATAGCCAGTGGCGTGGGCCCGGTGGCCCTGGAGGTCACCGTCCGGTACCTGCGGGAGCTGCGTGGCGGCGACGAGGTGGACGTGTCCTGCGAGTTCCGTTGGGGTGAGGGCAAGACCTTCCAGATCGTGCAGGAGCTGACCCGGCCGGACGGCACCCAGGTCGCCACGGTGACCGGGGTGGGCGGCCTGCTCGACCTGTCCGCCCGGCGGCTGGTGCCCGACCCGCGCGAGCGGTTCCGGGAGCTGGCCGGCGACCCCGGCCCGCTGAATCTCTGACCGGGCTGGCCGTGCCCTCAGTCGAGGTGGAGGGTCACCAGCGTCCCGTGGAGTTCCGCCTCGGCGTACTGCCGGGCGTCCTCGTCGGCGACCCAGAGGAAATAGCTGTCCTGCGCGGTCGGTACGCCCTTGACCGCGAACCAGAACCGGCACGTGCCGTCGGTGAGCGCCCGACCGTCGGTCAGCTGCCCGGTGGCCATCGTCCCGCCGCCGGCGGCGAGGAGCACCGGGGCGCCGTCCCGGACGCCGGCGTGACCGCCCGTGCCGGCGCAGCCGCCCTGGTCGTCCCGGGTGAAGGACGTGCCGGCGCCGAGCACCGCCGCGCCGGTGACCACGAAATTCCCCGTGGCCGGTCGGCTCGGCGGGGTGACGCTGTGCGGCCGCTGGGCGCCCAGGAACGACGTGAGGGCGAGTCCGAGCCCGGCGGCGCCGCCCGCCCACATCCAGACGTTGTTCCGTCGGGTCGGGGCCGTCTGTAACGGCTGCATGCGGAATCCTCTGTCGGCTCGGTCCCCGCCGGCGCGGGCGCGACGGTCAGCGGGAAGTGTCGTCGAAGATCGTTGATCTCCGCAACCCCGGAACTCAGGAGTGCGCGCGCTAGATGTCGGCCGGGCGGCCCCTATCCTGAGCCGATGATCCTGGAGTTCACCGGCGAGCTGTGGTTCTGGCGGGGCCCGGCGCCGTGGCACTTCGTCACCGTCCCCGAGGAGCAGTGCGGCGAGCTGGAAGCGGCCTCGGCGCTGGTGACCTACGGCTGGGGCATGATCCCGGTGACGGCGCGGATCGGGGACACCGGCTGGCAGACGTCGTTGTGGCCGAAGGACGGCCGGTACATCGTGCCGGTGAAGGCGTCCGTGCGGAAGGTGGAGGGGCTGGAGGTCGGCGACCCGGTGACGGTCCGCCTCACCGTCGACGCCTGAACCGCCGCCCCGGTTCCCGCCGCCGTCCGCGTCCCTCGGGTCAGGGCTTGCGGGCGATCGCCGCGTACATGGCCGCGTGCGCCACGGGTGGCCGCTGCTCCGGGGCGTCGTCCGGCCGCCACTCCGTCACCGGGCTGATGCCTGGCTCGACGAACTCCAGGCCGTCGAAGAATGTGCCGAACTCGTCGCGGTTCCGGAACGCCATGTCGATCATGCTGGCCTTGGTTGCCGGCGCCGCGGTCGCCGCGAGGTCCTGGGGCACCATGTCGAGGGTCGTGTGGGAGATCGCCAGGTAGCTGCCCGACGGGAGCGCCTCGACCAGCCGCCGGGTGATCCCGTACGGGTCGTCGGCGTCGGTGAGGAAGTGCAGGATCGCCACCAGCATCAGCCCGACCGGCCGGTCGAAGTCGATCGTGGCCCGTACGTCGGGGTGGGCGAGGATCTTCTCCGGCTCCCGCAGGTCCGCGTCGACGTACGCGGTGGCCCCTGCCGGCGTGCTGGTGAGCAGGGCGCGGGCGTGCGCGAGCACGATCGGGTCGTTGTCGACGTACGCGACCCGCGCGTCGGGGGCGACGGCCTGGGCGACCTCATGCATGTTCGGGCTGGTCGGAATGCCGGTGCCGATGTCCAGGAACTGCCGGATGCCAGCCGTGCCGGCCAGGTAGCGGGTGGCCCGGTGCATGAACCGCCGGTTCTCGATCACGGTGGTCCGGATCGGCGGATAGGCAGCGGCGATCGCGTCGCCGGAGCGCCGGTCGGCCGCGAAGTTGTCCTTGCCGCCCAGCCAGTAGTCGTAGCGGCGGGCCGGGTGCGGCACGGACGGGTCGATCCGCGACGACGGTTGCTCCGGCACCGGGCGTACCCCTGACGTCGTGTCGGCCACCGCGACCTCCCTGTCCATAGTGGGCGTGCCCGCCGATCCTAGCGGCCGGCGCCGCCGTCGGCCGACCCCCTGGACCGCCTCCGCCGTGGTCAGCCCAGCTTGGGCGCGGCCCGGGAGATGATCGCGGCGAAGTCGACACCGGCCGGCAGGGTGCCGAAGGCCTGGCCGTGGTCGCCGCCGAGGCGGGAGGCGCAGAAGGCGTCGGCGACGGCCGGGTGGCCGTGCCGGACCAGCAGCGAGCCCTGCAGGACCAGGGCGAGCCGTTCGACGACGCGGCGGCCCCGCAGTTCGAGGTCGCGGTGGTCGGACAGGTCGGCCCGCACCTGGCGTACGGCGGCGTCGAGCCGGGGGTCGGCGCCGGTGGCGGCGGTGACCTCGGCCTGGAACGCCGCCATGACCTCGGGCTCCCTGGCCAGGGCGCGCAGCACGTCCAGCGCGGCGACGTTGCCGGAGCCCTCCCAGATCGAGTTCAGCGGCGACTCGCGGAACAGCCGGGGCATGCCCGACTCCTCGACGTAGCCGTTGCCGCCGAGGCATTCGAGGGCCTCGGCGGCGTGTGCCGGCCAGCGCTTGCAGACCCAGTACTTGCCGACGGCGAGGGCGAGCCGTTTGAAGGCGGTCTCGCCGGCGTCGCCGCGCGCGGACCGGTCGGTCGCTCCCGCGAGCCGCGTCATCAGGACGGTGGCGGCCTCGGACTCGACCGCGAGGTCGGCGAGCACGTTGCGCATCAGCGGCTGGTCGACGAGGTACCGGCCGAACGCCTGCCGGTGGGTGGCGTGGTGGACGGCGGTGATCACCCCTTGGCGCATGCCGGCTGCCGCGCCGATGACGCAGTCGAGCCGGGTCAGGTTGACCATGTCGATGATGGTGCGCACGCCGCGGCCCTCGTCCCCGACGCGCCAGGCGGTCGCGTGCTCGTACTCGATCTCCGCCGAGGCGTTGGACCGGTTGCCGAGCTTGTCCTTGAGGCGCATCAGCCGCATCGGGTTGCGGCTGCCGTCGGGCAGGACGCGCGGGACGAGGAAGCAGGTGAGCCCGCCCGGCGCCTGGGCGAGGGTCAGGAAGAGGTCGCACATCGGCGCCGAGGTGAACCACTTGTGCCCGACGAGCCGGTAGCTGCCGTCCGGGTCGGGGTGGGCGGTGGTGGTGTTGGCCCGTACGTCGGAGCCGCCCTGCTTCTCCGTCATCGACATGCCGGCCAGCAGCCCCCGCTTGGCCAGCGGGGGACGCAGCCCGAAGTCGTACGTGCCGGCGGTGAGCAGCGGTTCGTACCGCGCGGCCAGGTCCGGGTCGTGCCGCAGCGCCGGCACGGCCGCGTAGGTCATCGAGATCGGGCAGCCGTGGCCGGCGTCGGGGCGCCAGGTGTAGAACTTGGCCGCCCGGGCGACGTGCGCGCCCGGCCGGCCGTCGGCCCATGGTGCGGCGTGCAGGCCGTGCGTGACCGCGGTGCGCATCAGCTCGTGCCAGGCCGGGTGGAACTCCACTTCGTCGATGCGGTGGCCGTAGCGGTCGTGGGTACGCAGGACCGGCGGGTGTTCGTTGGCCAGCCGCCCGTACTCGATCGCCTGCTCGCTGCCGCCGAGGCGGCCGAGCTCGTGCAGCTCGGCGGCGGCCCAGCCGGCGCCCTCGCGCGCGAGCCCGTCGAGCAGCGCCGGGTCGTCGGCGGCGTCGTAGCCGACCAGCGGGGGAACCTGGTTGCGGACCTCGTGTGTCGTCACGGCGTTGCTCCCAGCGCGCGGTGGATGAAGGTGACCAGGTTGGGGATGGTGCCGGGGCCGGTGACCCCGGCGGCCAGTGGACCGACCATGGCCTCGGCCAGGGCGCCGACCAGGGCGGTCGCGGTCAGGTCCGGGTCCTGCGGGGGCAGTTCGCCGCTCACCACCCCCGCCGCGACGTAGCCGGCGATCAGGTCGGCGTACGCCCGGCGGAAGACGAGCCGCTCGGCGTCGACTGCCGGGTCGACCGGCTCGGCGAGCAGGGCGTACGCCAACCGGGGGGAGCGCAGCGCGCGACCGGAGAACGTCTCGGCGACGGCGGACACCTGCGCGGCGGCGGTGGCGCGTAGTGCCGCGGCGCGGGCGACGGCGTCCACCTCGCGCCGGGAGGCGGTGCGGAACACCTCGGCGAACAGGTCGGCCTTGGTGGGGAAGTGGCGGTAGACGCTGCCGGTGGCCACGCCGGCCCGCTCGGCGACGGCGGCGATCGAGCATCCGGCGTACCCGTGCCCGGCCATGATCTCGAGCGCGGCGGCGATGATCCGCTCGCGGGAGGCGTTCAGTCGGGCTTTGACCCGCTCGGTGCTCCGGTACGGCACGCAAGAAGTGAACCACCGTTCAAACCTTGGCCGCAAGGGGTCCTCGTGTCCGGTTCCGCGTCGGGTGCCGGGTTCGGCTGAGCGGAAACGGTCACAGGTTGGACGCGGTGCCCCCTTGTGATCTTGGTGCGACTCCGCCGTTCGGGTAGCGTCCCCCGAGCACACCGTCTTTGCACCAGCCCTGGCTGCACGTCGGACCGGGGTCGAACGAGAGGGACACTGCCGTGAAGGTCCGTAGCGCAGTCCGCAGGGCTGGCGTCGTCGTGGCGATCGCCGCCCTCGCGGTGACCGCCGGTTGCGCCAAGAAGGAGCAGGGCGAGGTCCAGGCGGGCGGCGTCAAGCTCATCGAGAAGGGCAAGCTGACCGTCTGCACCCACCTGCCGTACGCGCCGTTCCAGTCCAAGGACGCCAGCGGCAAGGTGATCGGCTTCGACGTCGACATCATGGACCTGGTCGCCAAGGACCTGGGCGTCGAGCAGACGATCGTCGACACCCCGTTCGAGGGCATCAAGTCCGGCCAGGACCTGAACACCGGCAAGTGCGACGCGGCCGCCGCCGGCATGACGATCACCGAAGAGCGGCAGAAGGTCATGGACTTCTCCAGCCCGTACTTCGACGCCACCCAGGCGATGCTCGTCAAGGCCGGCAAGCCGTACAAGTCGCTGGACGACCTCAAGGGCAAGAAGCTCGGCGTCCAGGCCGCGACGACCGGCCGTGACTACGCCAAGAAGCTCGCCGACGAGAAGGGCCTGCAGCTCGTCGAGTTCGAGGACCTCGCCGCCGAGCAGCAGGCGCTGGCCAACGGCCAGATCGAGGCCGCGATCAACGACCTGCCGGTCTGGACCGAGTACATCAAGGAGCACCAGGGCGGCTTCGAGGTGGCGGCCGAGTTCGACACCGGTGAGCAGTACGGCTTCTCGGTGAAGAAGGGCGGCAACCCGGAGCTGCTCAAGAAGATCAACGACGTGCTCGCCAAGGCCAAGCAGGACGGCACGTACGACTCGATCTACGAGAAGTGGATCGGCAAGAAGCCGAACGCCTGATCCACCCTTCCGGCCGGAGGGCGCGCCCGCGCGGCGCGCCCTCCGCGTCGGCAACGTCCGCACAGTCAAGGAGCGTCGAACCGTGAAGCTGCGCCGCCGCCAGCGAGAACGGCTGTCCCTCTGGCTCCAGTACCTGGCCTTCGTCGCCGTCATCGCCGTGGTGCTCCTCGCCGCGGACTGGGGCCGGCTGCGGGAAGCGTTCTTCCGCGTCGACATCATCGAGTCGATGTTCCCGACGGTCATCACCGTCGCGCTGCGCAACACCGTCCTCTACACCCTGGGCGCCTTCGCCTTCGGCCTGGTGTTCGGCACCCTCCTCGCGCTGATGCGGCTGTCCCGGGTGGCGCCCTACCGCTGGGTCGCGACCGCGTACATCGAGCTGTTCCGGGGCCTGCCGGCGCTGCTGGTGCTCTTCCTCGTCGGGTACGGCATCCCCATCGCCTTCCCGGAGCGGGAGATCCCGGGCGGCGTGTTCGGGTCGATCACGATCGGCCTCGGCCTGACCGCCGCGGCGTACATGGCCGAGACCATCCGGGCCGGCATCCAGGCCGTGCCGAAGGGGCAGATGGAGGCGGCCCGCACCCTCGGCATGTCGCACTTCACCGCGATGCGCACCATCGTCATCCCGCAGGCGTTCCGGATCGTGATCCCGCCGCTGACGAACGAGCTCATCCTGCTCACCAAGGACTCGTCGCTCGCCTACGTGCTCGGCGTGACGGCGCAGACCATCGAGGTCACCAAGTTCGGCCGCGACACGCTGAACGACCGGGTGAACGCCACCCCGCTGCTGGTGGCCGGCCTCACCTACCTGATCATCACCCTGCCCCTGTCCCAGGTGGTACGGCGCCTCGAACTCCGCTACGCCAAGGCTCGGTGATCCAGATGACGACTACCCCGTCCCGGCCCGCCGTCGAGATCCGCGACCTGCACAAGTCCTTCGGCTCGCTCGAAGTGCTCAAGGGCATCGACTTCGAGGTCGGCCACGGCGAAGTGGTGTGCGTCATCGGGCCGTCCGGCTCCGGCAAGTCGACCCTGCTGCGCTGCGTCAACCTCCTGGAGGAGCCGACCGCCGGCAAGATCTGGGTCAACGGCACCGAGATGACCGACCCGGACGTCGAGATCGACGCGGTACGCCGCGGCATCGGCATGGTCTTCCAGTCGTTCAACCTCTTCCCGCACCTGACCGTGCTGGACAACCTCACCATCGCCCAGCGCCGGGTGCTGCGCCGCGGCCGCGCCGAGGCCGGACGGGTCGCCCGGGACAACCTGGCGCGGGTCGGCCTGACCGACAAGGCCGGCGCCTACCCGGCACAGCTGTCCGGCGGGCAGCAGCAGCGGGTGGCGATCGCCCGGTCGCTGTCGATGGACCCCAAGCTGATGCTCTTCGACGAGCCGACCTCCGCGCTCGACCCCGAACTGGTCGGCGACGTCCTCACCGTCATGCGCCAGCTCGCTGAGGAGGGCATGACCATGATGGTGGTGACCCACGAGATGGCGTTCGCCCGCGACGTCGCCGACCGGGTCGTCTTCATGGACGGCGGCGTGGTGGTCGAGCAGGGGCCGCCGCAGGAGGTCCTCGGCGCGCCGCAGCACGAGCGGACCCGCTCTTTCCTCTCCCGGGTCCTCGACCCGACCCATGTCGCGCAGCTCGGCCAGCCCGACCAGTCCGCCGAGCCGCCCGCCTCGCCCGGCCTCCCGGCCGACGACCGCCACAACATCTGACCCCCCTCCGGCGGCCGGAAGCCGTGTCGCACCGTCGACCGCCGGCCGGCGGTGACACCATCGAAGGCGAGACCGACGAGTCGGGAGAGCCGAGATGGCCGAGCACGGCGCAGTGGTCCCGGCCCGCGCGGACGGGACCGACGTCCTGGTGGTGGGCGCCGGCCCGACCGGCCTGGCGCTGGCCGGCCGGCTGGCCGCCGCCGGCGTCCGGTTCCGCCTGATCGACCGCGCCACGGACCGGGTCCACGAATCGCGGGCGCTGGCGATCCAGCCCCGCACCCTGGAGGTGCTCGCCGGCCTCGGCGTGACGGGCGACCTGGTGGCTGCCGGCAACACGACGGTCCGGCTGTGCCTGCACGCGGGCGGCCGGGCCCGGTCGGTGCCGCTGTTCGACCTCGGCCTGAAGGACACCGCGTATCCGTACCTGCTGCTCCTGTCGCAGGCCGAGACCGAGCGGATCCTGGGGGAGCGCCTGGGCACGGCCGGGCTGGGCGTGGAACGCGGTGCCGAGCTGGTCGGACTGGACCGCACCGGCGACGGCGTGCTGGCCACCCTGCGGCACGCCGACGGCCGCGCGGAGCGGCTGCCGGCCCGGTACGTGGTGGGCTGCGACGGCGCGCACAGCACCGTCCGGCACCTCGCGGGGATCGGCTTCGCGGGCGGCGCGTACCCGCAGACGTTCGTCCTGGCCGACCTCGACGCCGACGGCCTCGAGCCGGGTATGGCGCACGTGTTCCTGTCGGGGCCGGGGATGCTGCTCTTCTTCCCCCTCGAGCACCCCGCCGGCTGGCGGCTGCTGGTCATGCGGCCGCCCACCGACGTGGTCGCGCCGGACGCCCCGGTGACCCTGGCGGAGGTGCAGGCGTTCGCCGACGCCTACACCGGCGGGACCGTGCGACTGCGCCAGCCGGTCTGGATGACCAACTTCCGGCTGCACCACCGCGCCGCCACCCGCTACCGGGCCGGCCCGATCTTCCTGGCCGGCGACGCCGCCCACATCCACAGCCCGGCCGGCGCGCAGGGCATGAACACCGGCATCCAGGACGCCGTCAACCTCGGTTGGAAGCTCGTCCAGACGGTGCGCGGCGAGGCCGACCCGGGCCTGCTCGACACCTACGAGGCGGAACGGGGGCCGGTCGGCCGGCTGGTGCTGCGCTTCACCGACCGGGCGTTCACCGTCGCCACCTCCACCAACCCGGTCGTCCGGTTCGTCCGTACCCGGGTCGCGCCGGCCCTGGTCCCCGTCGTGCTCGCCCCCCGATTCGTCCGGTCCACCGCCTTCCGCACGGTGTCCCAGCTGGCCATCACCTACCGGAACAGCCCGCTGTCGACGGACGGGCCGAACCCGCCGCGCGGGGGCCCACGGGCCGGCGACCGGCTGCCCGACGCGCCGCTGGCGCAGGGCGGCACGCTCCACCAGCTGACGGCCGAGCCCCGATGGCACCTGCTGCTGTGCGGGCCGCCCGACGCGTGGTCCGGCGACGAGACCGCGACGCTGAGCGAGCGGTACGCCGACCAGCTCGACGTGCACCGGCTCGCCGGGCCTGATGCCACGGACGCGACCGCCGGGCAGGTGTCGCGCCGGCTCGGCCTCACCCGCGGTGCCAGCGGCCAGTACCTGGTCCGGCCCGACGGGTACGTCGGCTACCGGGCCGGCGGCAGCGACCTGACCGGGCTGCTGGCCTACTTGGCATGCTGGCTCCCCGGGTAGCCGCGGTCCGGCGCACGCTTCTCGACCAGCGCGGGCGGTGCCGGCGCGAGCGGATCACTCGTCCCGTGGCGGCGTGCGGCGCAACCGGTCGGCGAGCTCGCGGACGGCGTCGGCGAAGCGTGGGTCGTACTCGCCGGGCCAGTGCCCGACGATCGAGGGTGGGACCGTGTCGCTGGGCGGGGTCACCACGTCCGAGGGGTCGCGCAGCCGGCGGTCCACCGACGCCGGCGGTCCGGGGACGGTGGCCGGCTCGCCCGGCCGGTGCGGCGAGAAGACCCAGCCGCCTATCGGGTCGGTGTCCCGCCACAGGTTGATCCACCGCCAGCCGACCCGCCGCCCGAGCTCGCACAGCACCTCGTGGTGGACGTACGCGGGGAACCACCGCGCGTACAGCCGGTGCATGGGAGAGCCGTACGTCAACAGGGCCACCCGGCCGACGGTCTGCGGCGGCAGTTGCAGCACCGCCGCGGCGAGCAGTATCGAGCCGTGGCTGTGCCCGGTCAGCAGCACGCCCTGGCCCTGCCCGGTCAGGTAGGTGATCCGGCGGCTGAGCTCCGGCACGGCCCGCTCGGCGTAGCAGGGTGGCGCGAACGGGTGCGCGACCCGGGGCCAGAACGTGCCCACGTCCCACAACACGCCGACGTAGCGGCGGAACTCCGAGGTCCGGTACGCGAAGATACCGCCGATGATCAGGCCGAGGACGACGGCGGCGATGACGTAGCTGCCCAGGACGAGGCCGAAGTTGACCAGGGCCGCGGGGATCGGGGTCCAGCGGTCGATCAAATCGCCGGGATGCTGCTTGACCATGCCGAGCGTGCTGGTGGCCATGCCGAGCCCGGCGAGCCCAGCGTAGGTGAGGGCGAGCGGGGTCAGCCGCTCGGTGAACCGGGCCCGGGCGATCACCTTTCCCACATCTTGCAGCCGGGGGCCGGACTCGGGCGGCGCGTCGGGGAAGTCGCGGGCGAGGATCTCCGCCGCCGCGCGCCGACGGGCCGGTCCGGACACCACCGCCACCACCACCGCGGCCGCCGACGCGACCGCCACCGCCAGGAAGAAGCCGAAGATCGCCCACTTGTACGCCAGCGGTGGGCTACTGGCCAGTCGCTCGGCGGTCGGGGCGCTGCGGTCCAGCAGGTCCGCCACCCGGTATACCAGTTCGGCGGAGAAGGCGATGGCCAGTCCGGTGGCGACCGCGCCCATGACCGGGGAGCCGAGCGCCCGCAACCGGGAACCGCCCGGTGCCCGGCCCCGAGCCCAGAGGACCACCACCCCGAGCACGACCAGCAGGGCGGTCTGGGTCAGGAAGAGCGCGCCGACGATCACCGGGTACGCCGGCAGGTTGGTGATGGCCGGCCAGGGGGCCGGATCGACGGCCACCGCGACCAGCACCGCGACGGTGAGAATCAGCGCCGCCGTCTTCAGGTGCCGCACGCTCCGGTCGGTGGCCGGGCTTCGCTCGGTCCGGTCGATGACCGGGTGCGCGCAGACCAGCACGACACAGGCGGCGAGGACAGCTCCGGTGAGTACGGCCAGCGGCATGGTCCAGGCCGCCGCGGCGCTGCCGGTAGCCCGCGCGGCGAGCAGCACGGCGTCGAGGGTGGCCAGGGCGGCGGTGATATGGAGCGCGCGCAGCCGGGAGACCACCGGTGCGACGTCCCACTGACCGACCGCCGTGAGTTGGTGCTGGCCCGAGGTCGTCAACGGGCCGCGGAACTCCGCGAAGGTCCATCCCGGCCGGGTGCCGAGCCGCCAGACCAGGGCGACCGCAGCGGTCGGGACCAGCGCGAGCAGCGCCAGGCGGAGCCCGACCGGGCGCCCGCCCAGCCAGGACAGCCAGCTCCGGCCGGCCAGGCACCGGTGGGACGCCATGCACTTCCAGGCGACCAGGTCCAGGGCCACCCCGGCCACGGCGAGCACGTACAGCGCAGTGAGGGTCAGCGCGAGCACCCGGCACAGGCCCTTCATGATGGCGCCCGGCATGTCGTTGCTGGCCGGGCGCATCCAGATCGCCATGTTGCAGAGCATGAACGGCAGCAGGAACACCAGCGACAGCGTGCGCACGGCCGTACCGGACGGCAGGTCCCGCCACCGGTACGCCTCCAGGATCACTCCGCCCGCGCCCGTGGTGTCCGGGTAGCCGGGGCGGGGGCGGTAGAAGCCGCCGCTGCGGTCCCCGGCGACCTGCCGTACGTGCGGCCGGTCCAGCACCTGCTCCGCTGCGGCGCCCGACACGCCGTGCACCCGCAGCTCGACGACCTCCTCCGGTGGCCGGTCCGCCCGCGCTGGCGCTTCCGACATCCGTCCCCCGAGTTGTCGTGACACCGATGCTGTGCAACCACGGTCGTCGGGCCGCACGGCGCGGTGGTCTACCCGTTCCGCGCCTGATCACACGTCACCCGCGGCCGGCGTGGCCGGGTTCAAGACCGAGCGACGGTTCGTGAGTGCCGCACGATGACCACCGGCGAGTGCGCGTGGTGCAGCACGGCATGGCTGACCGAACCGAGCAGCAGCCCGGCGAGGGCCCCTCGGCCGTGGGCGCCGACGACCACGAGCTGGGCGTTCTTCGACTCCTCGACCAGGGCTGCCGCGGCGGAGCCGCGCACGAGCCGCTGCCGGACCGACACGTCGGGGTACCGCTCGGCGAAGCCGGCGACGGACTCGGCGAGAAGTCGTTCCTCTTCCGCCGCGAGCGCGTCCAGGTCGTAGACCAGCGGCAGCATGTCGCCCGGGGCGACCGGCGTCGGGTAGAGCCAGGCGTGCACCGCGACCAGCGTGGCGCCGCGCCGGGCCGCCTCGTCGAACGCCAACCCGACCGCCTCGGTGGAGCACTCGGAGCCGTCCACGCCGACCACCACCGGACCGTCCGCGCGCGGCTCGCCCCGGACGACCAGCACCGGGCATTGCGCGCGGGCGGACACCTGCACGGTGACCGAGCCGATCAGCAGGCCGGCGAAGCCGCCGAGTCCGCGGTTGCCGAGCACCAGCAGCGCGGCGTCGCGGGCCTCGTCGAGCAGCACCGGGACTGGTGGACCGTCGACCACCGCGCCGGTGACCCGCACGTCCGGCGCCATCTTGCCGGCCTCGGCGACCGCCTCGGCGACGTACCGCTCGGCCGCGTGACGCAGGCCGGCGCTGGCCGGGCCGCCCGGGTCCGGGCCGACCGGTACGCCCATCAACGGCCAGATGAACGCGTGCACGATCCGCAGCGGCCGCTGCCGCAGTGCCGCGCTCCGGGCGGCGCTGCGGACCGCGTCCAGCGCGATCGCCGAACCGTCGACACCCACGAGGACCGGGGCGCCGCTGTCGCTGGTCATGCCGACTCACTCCCTCCGGTTGCCGCTCCACTCGATTCCATCCTGACCTCCTCGGCACCGGTGGCGGGCGCGGTCGCGCCGCCGGTGCCGCCCGATGTCGGCCGCCGGGTGGTCCGGGGCGTCCTGCCGCGCGTCAGCCGCAGCACGAGGCCGGGCAGCGTGCTCACCGCGGCACAGGCCAGCAGCTCCGTCGCGCCCAGCGGCTCGGTGCCGAGCAGGCCCCGCAGCGGCGGCAGCAGCACGCCGGCCACCTGCAGCAGCGCCGAGACCGCCACGGCGGCCGGCAGGGCACGGTTGCGGCGCCGCGCGCCGCGCGTTCGGGGTACCCGTACCGCGAGCGCGACGCCGAGCTGCGCCAGGCCCAGCACCACGAAGACCACCGACTGCCAGGGGCGGTTCCCCTGCGCGGCGAGCAACCCCGCGCCGAGCACCACGGCCGCGATCAGCCCACCGGTGAGCAGCACGTCGCGGCCGAGCCCGGCGCCGAGCACCGACTCCTGCGGGGAACGGGGTGCGCGGCGCAGGATGCCCGGCTCCGCCGGCTCCGCGCCCAGCGCCACCCCCGGCACCCCGTGGGTGAGCAGGTTGACCCAGAGGATCTGCGCCGGCAGCAGCGGCACGGCCAGCCCGAACAGCGGGCCGAGCAGCATCACCGCGATCTCGGCGACCCCGCCGGAGAGGGCGTAGCGCAGGAATCGGCGAATGTTGGCGTAGATCCGGCGACCCTCGCCGATCGCGGTCGCCACGGTGGACAGGTCGTCGTCGACCAGCACGAGGTCGGCCGCCTGCCGGGCCACCTCGGTGCCGCCGCCCATGGCCACCCCGATGTCGGCCCGGCGCAGCGCCGGGGCGTCGTTCACCCCGTCCCCGGTCATCGCCACCACGTGCCCCTGGGACTGCAGCCCGGCGATGATGTCGAGCTTCTGCTCCGGCTGCGTGCGCGCGTACACCCGGGTCCGCGGATGCGCCTGCGCCAGGTCACCGTCGTCACCGCTGGCCAGCGGGTCACCGTCGTGCCAGAGGCCGAGCTGCCCGCCGATCGCGGCGGCGGTGGCCGGGTGGTCGCCGGTGATCAGCACCAGGCGTACGCCGGCCGCGTCGAAGCTGCCGGCGATGTCGGTGGCGCCGGCGCGCAGCGGGTCGCCGATCGCCACCAGCCCGGCCGGGTGCAACCCGGTCGGGCGGGCCGGGTCGGCCGGCGGGCAATCCACGATCGCGGAGGCGACCGCGAGCACCCGCAGGCCCTCGCCGGCGAGCCGGCGCGCGGCGGCGGTCAGCCCGGCGAGCTCCGCCGTGGTCGCGTCGACCAGCGGCGCGGTCAGGACATTCTCCGGCGCCCCCTTGCAGGCCACCAGGTACCGGCCGTCGCACGTCCGGTGCACGGTGGTCATCCGCCGCAGGTCCTGGTCGAACGGGTGCTCCGCGATGCGCGGCCAGGCGGCTCGGGTGCTCTCCGGGTCCAGGCCGCAGCGGGCGGCGAACGCGACCAGCGCCGCTTCGAGCGGGTCGCCGACGGCGGCCCACTCCGGCCGTTCCCCGGTGGGCGGGGCCAGCGTCGCGTCGTTGCACAGCAGCCCGGCCCGCGCCAGCCGGCGCAGTTCCTCCGGCACCGTCACCGGTCGCCCGCGGTGGCGCACCGCGCCGTCCGGCGCGTACCCCCGGCCGGTGACCCCGTACCGGGACCCGTCCCGGGTGATGGCGTGCTGCACGGCCATCCGGCCCTCGGTGAGCGTCCCGGTCTTGTCCGAGGCGATCACGGTGATCGAGCCGAGGGTCTCGACCGCGTGCAGCCGGCGGGGAATCGCCCGTGCCCCGGCCATC
Source organism: Micromonospora sp. NPDC051924 (assembly GCF_055586005.1). Classification (NCBI taxonomy): domain Bacteria; kingdom Bacillati; phylum Actinomycetota; class Actinomycetes; order Micromonosporales; family Micromonosporaceae; genus Micromonospora; species Micromonospora sp. NPDC051924. Next base: position 10,020 of record NZ_JBVJJA010000003.1, on the reverse strand, counting down.
CGCCGGGCGCCGAGCGCGAGAGCGAGGGTGACCACGGCCGGTAGCGACTCGGGCACCGCCGCGACCACCAGGCTCACCGCGGTGACCGCCATGTCCACCACCGGCCGGCCGCCGAGCACGCCGATGATGAACACCAGGCCGGACAGCACCACCGCCGCGAGGCCGAGGACCCGGCCGAGGGAGGCCAGCCGGCGTTGCAGCGGGGTGGCGACGGGTCGGGTGGCCGAGACCAGGGCGGTGATCCGGCCCAGCGCGCTCGCCGCTCCGGTACGCGCGACCGTGCCGGTGGCCCGGCCGGTGGTGACCACCGTGCCCGCGCTCACCTCGTCGCCGGCGACCCGCGCGACCGGCACCGACTCGCCGGTCAGTGCCGATTCGTCGAGGTGCAGCCGGGCGGCGTCGGTGAGCAGCAGATCGGCGGGAACCACGTCGCCGGCCTCGACGCGGACCAGATCACCCCGGACCAGGTCGGCAGCGGGCAGGACGAGATCCCGGCCGTCGCGGACCACCCGCGCGGTCGGCGCGGCGAGCCGGTCCAGCGCGGCGATCGCCCGGTCCGCCCGAACTTCCTGCACCACGCCGATCGCGGTGTTGACCAGCACCACCAGCACGATCACCGCGGTGTCCGGGTAGTCCCGCAGCACCGTGGTGACCACCGCGGCGGCCAGCAGCAGCGCGACGAGCGGATCGGTGAGCTGGCGCAGGATCCGGGTGGCCAGGTGCCGGCGGGGCGGCGCGGTCGCGCTGTTGGGACCGTCGGCGCTCAGCCGGGCCGCCGCCTCGGCCGAGTTGAGGCCGGTCACGCTCCTGCGCGTGACGCGACGATCGGTGGGCGGAAGGATCTGGGCCGCACCGGTCACCGGCTGTGCCGCCATCACGCTCCATCCTCCCTGGGCCGCGCCGCCGAACCCTCACTCTCACGTTCGTTCGTCCGGCCCGGGCCCACCAGTGAAGATCGGCACCGCGGACCGGGACCTTGTGCCCTCGGCTCCGCACTGCCGGAGGGCGTTGATCGGTGACCGGATCGGGTACGCGGGGCGAATGGCCGAGATCCTCGAGGACGGTGACATCTACTTCCTCTACCGGCCCCGGGTGGAGGAGGAGCACGTCGACTCGCTGGCCGAGGTGCAGCGGCTGCTGGTGGTGCTGCATCCCTGGCACGGGCGGCACCTGCGGCTGCTGGTGGTGGGGCGCAAGCGGCTGCCCGACGTCGGGGAGCACGACCGTTTCTGGGCGTTCGTCGACGAGGTGGTGGACCGGCCGGAGCAGTTGCACAAGACGTTGCAGGCGCGCCGGTACCGGACCGCGACCCGTGGCGGGCGGGAGCAGCCGCCGGCCCGGCCCGTGGCGGAGGGGGCGTACGTGATCGCCCGGCACGACGACCACACCCATCTCGCCTACGAACTGGAACTGCCGGTGCGTCCCGGTGCGGCGCAGCGCGACCTCGACATCGAGCCGGAGGCGAGCTACATCGTCACGGTCAAGAATCCCCGCGCACCCTCGCCACCCGGCGTCGGGCTCGCCCGGGATCGCAAGGTGCGGCTGCCCGCCGCGCTGCAGGAGCAGTTCCACGGTCGCCGGTTCGCCCCGCTCGATCCGCCCGGCTTCCTCGACCATCCCGGGACCGAGATGGTGCTCATCGGGGCCGCCCACGACGCCTCCGCGGAGCTGCGGATCGACCTGGACGCGGAGGTCGAGCGGGCGGAGCGGAGCACGATCTTCGGAGACCTGCGGATCGGGCGCCGGGAGCGTCCGGTCGCCCCGTTGTTCACCGGCGAGTGGGCCTGAGCCGACGCTACCGGGAGGCGGTCGCGGCGGTGGGCGACGCCGCCGCGCGGGCGAGGGCCCCCAGCGGGTCGGCCATCAGCGCGGAGAAGCCGAGTTCGGCGGCGCCGACGAGGGTGGCGTCGTCGCCGAGCACCGAGGTGCGCAACCGGACCCGTTCCCTGGCGACCGGCAGGACGTTGGCGGCGATGCGGGCGCGGACCGGTTCGGCCATGCCGGGATACACGTCCCGCAGCATCCCGCCGAAGATGACGATGCCCGGGTTGAACAGGTTGATCAGGTTGGCCACGCCGATGCCGAGCCAGTCGCCGACGCGGCGCAGCGCGTCCCGGGCCACCGGGTCACCGCGGTCGGCGTCGGTCACCACGTCACAAAGCGCCTCGCGGCCGATCAGGTCGGCGGGCCGGCGGGCCGCGTCGAGCAGGGCGCGTTCGCCGACCTCCGCCTCCAGGCAGCCGTGGGAGCCGCAGCCGCAGGCCCGTCCGTGGTAGGGATTCACCACCATGTGCCCGAGTTCGCAGCCGTAGCCGCCCTCGCCGTCCAGCAGCTTGCCGCCGACGATGATCCCGCCGCCCACGCCGACGTCGCCGTGCAGATAGATCAGGTTTCGGAAGCCGACACCGGCGCCGCGCTGCTGCTCGGCCTGCGCCCCGAGGTGGGCCCCGTTGCCCACCGACACCGGCAGGCCGAGCCCGAGCCGGCGGCCGAGTTCGGCGCCGAACGCCTGGTCCACCCAGCCCATGTCCGGTCCGTACCGGACCATGCCGTCGCCCGGCCGGATCATGCCGCAGTACGACGCGCCCACTCCCACGCAGACCGAGTCGGGCGGCGCCGCGCCGTGCAGTCGGCGGCCGAAGTCGGCGAGCACCCGGACCACCCGGTCGAGGTCCGCGCCAGCCCGCGGGCGGGGCGCCTGCCGGCGGTCGAGGATGACGCCGCCCAGCCCGACCCGGGCGGCGACCAGCCAGTCCACGGCGACGTCGAACGCCAGCACGTACGCCCGGGCGGCCTCGGGCCGGACCACGAGCGACGGCCGGCCCGCCCGGCCGGTGTCCGCCGGCATCTCCTCGTGGACCAGACCGGCGGCGGTGAGTTCCCCGGTCAGTGCCATGACGGTGCTGCGGTTCACGCCCATCCGCTCGGCCAGCGCGGCGCGCGAGACGGAACCGCCCAGGTGGACGTGTCGCAGCAGCGTGCCGAGATTGCGCCGCCGAATTTCCTCCTGCACCACCCCAACCTCCGCGCGTCGTCCGGTGTCGCACTCCCCGGATCCCATTATCCCGGGCGCAGGTGCTGGTCTGCCGCGACGGCGGGTGTCCCGGGGCCCGCGGCCGTCGTCCGACGGTGCCGGGGTCAGCCGCCGGGTGCGGGGGCGGGGCCGGTCGAGTCGCGGACGATCAGCGTGTGCCCGGTCGGCCGCCGTCGGGGGCGGGTCGCCTTCGGCTTCAGCGCGAGCTGGAGCGCCATCCGCCCCATCTCGGTCATCGGCAGCCGGACGGTGGTCAGGCTGGGCGCCAGGTCGGCGGCGACCGACACGTCGTCGAAGCCGACCACCGACATGCGTTCCGGCACGGCGATGCGCCGGGCCCGCAGGATGGACAGCACGCCGATCGCCATCGCGTCGTTGAGCGCGATGATCGCGGTGCTGTCGGGGTGGCGGCGCAGGATCTGCTCGGCCGCCACCCGGCCACCGTCGCGGGTGAAGTCGGAGTGGACGACGGGCAGTTCGTCCAGGGCGAGCCCGTGCGCGGTCAGCGCGGCGGCGACGCCGGAGAGCCGGTCGGCCACGGTGGTCAGGCCCGGGGTGCCGGCGGCGACGGCGATCCGCCGGTGGCCGAGGGCCACCAGGTGCTCGCCGATGGCGCGTCCGCCGGCCTCGTTGTCGGGTACGACGGCGTCGACGCCGAGGGCGTGCCGGCCGATGACGGCCACCCGGCCGCCGGCGCGCTGGAATCCCGCGAGTTCGGTGCGGGCCTCGGTCTCCACGCGCGGGTCGTCGTAGCCCGAGCCGGCGATCAGAATGATGCCGACCCGCTGCGCGATGAGGTGCCGCAGTTGGCGCAGCTCGTGGTGCGGGTCGCGGCCGGAATGGGCGATCTGGACCAGGAGTCCCTCGGTGGCGGCGACCTCGATCACTCCGCTGGCGATCTCGGAGAAGTACGGGTCGTCGATCTGGTGGACGATCAGGCCGACGGTGGAGCTGGCGCCGCCGGCGAGGTTGCGGGCGTACGGGTTGGCGACGTATCCGAGCTCGCGGGAGACCTGCCGGACGTGGTTGGCGACCTCTTCGCTGACGCCCTCGCGGCCGGCCAGGGCGCGCGAGGCGGTCGCCAGGGAGACGCCGGCGCGTTCCGCCACGTCGGCGAGGCGTAGCCGGGGGCCGGGTCTGGGCATCAGTCACTCCTGAGAAACATTGATCCGCACCGCGCTCTTGCCTGTGGCGTGAGGCACAGCATAGGCTACGTAAGCGCTTACGTAAGCGCTTACGTACACGCTGTGCCGCTGTCCGACCACCGTCCGGCGAGCCTCACTCTCGACGGTCCGGTGGCCTGGCGGCCCACCGTCCCGTCCGGACACACCCCCAACTACACGCGACCCCAGGGCATCGCCACGACCGTCCTGAAAGCGCTTTCGTGAGCCCATCGCGCATCGACGAAGGGAGCACCACCACCATGAGAAGACCCAGCCGAGCCGCGGTCGCGGCCAGCGGCCTGCTGGCCCTGGCCCTGACGGTGGGGGCCACCCCCGCCCAGGCCGACCGCCCCGGCCCGTACGACGTCCACCCCGCCCTCTGGTCGCACCTGGTCGCCATGTACGACTTCGACCACCCGGCACCCGGCGACGCCGCCCTCGAGCAGGACCAGGGCTACTCCGGCACCCAGATCGAACTGGTCAACGGCGGCGCGGCCATGCGGGTGCCCGACGAGGCGTACAAGGGCAGCGGCGACGCCCTGCAGACCGGGCAGGTCAACCCGGCGGTCGCCGGCAACGACGACTGGAAGGCCGGTGTCTTCTCCGCCACCGGCGTGCCGACCCTGAACGCGTTCAGCAGCGCCGAGGGTGCCACCGTCATGGGTTGGTTCAAGCGCGACATGGACGGCCCGGCCCTCAACTCCACCACCGCCAACCCGACGGACCGGTACAACGCGATCGGCCTGGCCGGCGTGCTGACCGGCGACTCCGACGGGCACGCCGTGCGGGCCCTGCTCGAACTCATCGACGTCAGCGGCGAGCTGCGCCTGGTCGCCCTCGGCCGGCGCCTCGACGGTGGCTCCTCACAGACCTTCGCCGCGAGCGAGGACTGGCGGACCCTGCTGCCCAAGGGGGAGTGGGTGCACCTGGCCGCCACCTACGACTTCACCAACGGCACCATGGCGCTCTACCGCAACGGCGAGCCGGTGGACGGCTTCTACACCACCGCCGGTGACCCGTGGAAGGTGTCCGGGCCCGGCCCGCACGTCACCAGCGCCACCGACTCGCGCGGCATCAAGATCGGCGGCAGCTTCCCGCAGAACACCCTTGAGCGCAACCCGTGCGACTGCCGCATGGACGGCCTCATGTTCCTCGACAGCGTCATCCCGGCGAGCGACATCGCCAAGCAGTACCGCTACATGGCCCGCTGACCATCCCTCGGCACCGTCCCACCGAGAAGGAGAACCCGCGTGTTCATTCGCGCTGGCAGCACCGGCCGGCTCCGCAGAGCCGCGCTGACCGCCGGAGTCACTGCCGCCACCCTCGTCCTGTCCACCCTGGTCGCCGCGCCCGCCCGGGCCGCCGGCGCCGTCTACGACCCGATCCCCGAGACGCCGACGCAGTCCCAGCTCGGGCTGGTCCTGCAGGAGTACGCCAGCTTCCCGCAGTCCACCCCGAACCCGGCCCCGGTCGACCAGCGGCTGGTCCGCAAGGCCCGGATCAACACCATCAACGAACTGCCCGACGGCTCCGGCCGCCGCGCGGTGCCGGACCTCAACGGCAACCTCTACTTCGTCGAGAACGGCGTGCCGCACGTCTACCTCGACGTGGCGGCGACGTTCGCGCCGGCGTTCTTCTCCGGTCGCGGCCTCGGCCAGGGCTTCGGGTACGTCGCGTTCCACCCGGACTTCGCGCACAACGGCCGCTTCTACACCATCCACACCGAGCAGGCGTCGCTGGCCACCCGGACGCCGGACTACGCCCAGCCGAACACCATCTACCAGGCCGTGATCAGCGAGTGGACGGCCACCGACCCGGCCGCGGACACGTTCTCCGGCACCCACCGGGAGGTGCTGCGGATCGGCTTCGGTGGCCAGATCCACGGCGTCCAGGAGATCAACTTCAACCCGACCGCGAAGCCGGGCGACAGCGACTACGGCATGCTCTACCTCGCGGTCGGTGACGGCGGGCAGGGCTACCGCAACGGCGACCCGCAGAACATGGGCCTGCCGCACGGCAAGCTGCTGCGCATCGACCCGCACGGCACCGACGCGCCCAACGGCCGGTACGGCATCCCCGCGGACAACCCGTTCGTCGGCAAGGCCGGCGCGCTCGGCGAGATCTACGCGGTGGGCTTCCGCGACCCGCACCGGTTCAGCTGGGACCAGGCCACCGGCCGGATGTTCCTCGGCCACATCGGCGAGCACGCCGTCGAGTCGATCTACGAGGTGCGGGCCGGGGACAACTTCGGCTGGAGCGAGCGCGAGGGCTCCTGGGTCTTCGACAAGACCGCGACCAACCCCTGCGACAAGCTCTACCCGCTGCCGGCCGACGACGCCAAGTACGGCTACACCTACCCGGTCGCCGCGTACGACCACGACCCGGCCCCGGGCTGGAACTGCACCTCGGATGTCGGCGTCGCGGTGGCCGGCGGGTTCGTCTACCGCGGCCACACCCTCCCGCACCTGATCGGCAAGTACATCTTCGGTGACCTGGTAGCCGGCACCGTCCTCTACACCGAGGCCAACGAGATGCGCCGCGGCGAGGGGCTCGCCCCGATCCACCGGCTCGCCCTGTACACCACCGCCGGTGACCTGGTACGCATGCAGGACCTGTCCAGCCCGGGCGCGCCCGGCGACCCGAACCGCGTCGACCTGCGCTTCGGCACCGACGCGGCCGGCGAGATCTACATCGTGGCCAAGGCCAACGGCAAGATCTGGAAGGTGGTCGGCACGAAGACCGTGGCGGAGGGCGATGTGGGCGACGCCAAGGCGCTGCACACCGGCGGCGCGGACAACTGGACGCCGGTGACCCCGTCCAAGTGGCAGTTCGACGGCGACGAGGTGATCCTCGCCGAGGCTGGCGTCAGCCGCCCCGGCCCGCGCCGGCCGTTCGAGTACGCCATCCTCAACAAGGGCCCGGCCTGGTCGTCGGTGCAGATCGACGCCCGCGTACGCCTCGACACGCCCGTCGAGGTCACTAACCGGGACGTGATCATCATCTTCGGCTGGCAGTCGGACACGCAGTACTACTACGCGCACCTGTCCACCGACAACACGATCTACCCGCACAACGGCATCTTCAAGGTCAACAACGCCGACCGGGAACGCATCGACCACCAGTGGAACGGCCGCTCCCGCGGCGCCAACCCGGCGATCACCGACGCCGACTGGCACAAGGTACGGGTCGTGCACCTGCCCGCCACCGGTGAGATCGCCGTCTACGTCGACAACGACCAGGACCCGCTGATGACGGCGAAGGACACCACCTTCACCTCCGGTCGGGTGGGCTTCGGCTCGTTCGACAACATCGGCCGTACGCGTCTGTTCACGGTGACCGGCACGCCGGCCGCCTGACGAACACGAACGACCAGCGCAGGGGCGGCGGCCAGGAGGTCGCCGCCCCTGCCGTTTCTGCTCGGACTTCAGCGTCAACCGTCCGTAACTTCTGATGATTCATCTCAAAGTTTCGTTGTCTCGCATCTAGCTTCCTGCTATTTCCGGGGATAGCGTCTCGCCGAGAGCACATCGCGATTGCTTGGCTCGTCGAGATCCGTCTCCACTTCCTGCCCCGGAGCTGGAAAGGAACCGCATGTCCAGCCACCACCCGCTTGCCAGAACCCGGAAAGCACACCCGTCCCGCCGAGCGGGCGCAGACAGCCGCCGGCGTCTGCTGCGCTTCGTGGTCGCCGCCGTCCTACCGGCCGCGTCCCTGTCCGTCGGCTCGCTCGCCGTCAGTACCCCGGCATGGGCCGCGCCCACCAGCGCGCCGGCCATCCTCACCCCGACCGCCGCTACCGGGACCAACGGCTTCTACCGGGGCCCGGTCACCCTGAACCTGTCCGCGACCGACGAGGTCAACGGTGTCCAGCGCCTGGAGTACCGGCTCGGCAACTCGGCGCCGTTCCAGACCGCGGCGTCCGCGGCCGCCCCGTACCCCGTAAGCCTGGCCGGCTCCGTCCAGATCAGCCAGCAGGGCACCACCGCCGTCGGCTACCGGGCCATCGGCGGCGACGGATCGGTGGAGTCCGTCCGCACCATCACCATCCGGATCGACACCGTCGCCCCGGTGGTCAGCTGGCCGGGCATCGTCGACGGGCACGTCGGCCACACCGCCACCCTGATCCCGACCCGGACCGATCCCGCGCCCGGCTCCGGCGGCGTCTTCATCCATCGCATGTGGGTCGACGGGACCGAGGTCACCCCGCTGCCCGTCACCGCCTCCACCCTGGCCACCGGCGGGCACACCATCAGCGTGGTGGCCAGCGACGCGGCCGGCAACGCCGCCCGTTTCGACCAGGCGTTCGTGGTCACCACGTCCTTCGCCGACCTCGATACCCTCATCGCCGGCTACGTCACCAGCGGCGCACTCGACGCCGCCGCCGGCGACAACCTGCGCGCCACCCTCGCCCAGGCGGCCGGCCTGGCCGAGACAGGCGACAGCGACGCGGCGGCCACCCTGCTCAACCAGTTCGTCGCGGCCGCGCAACGCGCCACCGAACCCGGAGCAGCCCGCGACACCCTGGTCGGTGACGCCCGCTACCTGAAGCAGCAGGTCACCGGCACGCTGCCGGCGGACCCGCTCACCGGCATGACCGTCACACCGGCCACCGGCCCCAACCCGATCCCCGCCGCGACGCCGCTCGCCGCATCCACGAACTTCCCCGACGCCAGCTACCGGGTGCTGTACTTCTCGGCCACCAAGGGCTTCCGCCACGACCACATCCCCGACACCGCCCTGCTCGTGCAGCAACTCGGCAAGCAGTACGGCTTCGACGTCGACATCTGGGATCCGCGGCTGGCCCCCAACTCGCTGCCGAGCACACCGTTCACCTCCGCCGCCGACCTGGCGAAGTACAAGACCATCGTCTTCTCCTCGCCGGTGGACGGCACCAACCCCAACAGCACGCCGGACGCGGACGCCCTCAACGCCAGCGAGCTGGCCGCCTTCCAGGGATACATCCAGGCCGGCGGCGGCTACCTCGGGCTGCACGGGGCGTCCGACGCGATCCACAACGTGCCCTGGTACCGCGACCTGGTAGGAGCGTGGTTCACCAACCACCCCGGCGGCCAGAACGGCGAAGGCACCTGCGGCAGCTGCATCAACGTACGGGTCAACACCGAGGACCCCGCCAACCCGGCCGTCGCGCACCTGCCGAAGACCTGGCTCACCATCGACGAGCTGTACAACTTCGACCACAACCCGCGCGCCGAGGTGCACACGCTGCTGAGCCTCGACGAGTCGTCGTACCAGCGCAGCCTCAACAGCGGCAACGCCGCCACCAACCCGCTGCGGCTGATGAACGGCGACCACCCGATCGCCTGGTGCCAGGAGTACGACGGCGGACGTGAGTTCTCCCTCATCCTCGGCCACGACCGCGCGCAGTACTACCGCGACCCGTTCACTCGGATCCTGCTGGCCGGTATCCACTGGACCGCCGACCAGACCGAGGCGAACTGCTCGACCTACCGGCAGACCCGGACGCTGATCACCGCCCGCGCCGCCGACGGTGCCCTGGACCCCGCGTCCGCCGAGGCCGCCTCCGCGCTGCTCGACGGCGCCCAGGCCGCCTACCTCGGCCGGGACTACAACACCGCCACCACGTCGCTCAACCAGATCATCGCGATCGCCGGTAACCCCGCCGCCGGCAACAAGGCGGCGCGTACCGAACTCGACCGCCAGGCCCGCCAGTTGCGCGACTGGATGCTGACGCTGAAGCAGTCCTGACGCCGTGGGGGGGGGGGGGGGGGGGGGGGGGGGGGGGGGGGGGGGGGGGGGGGGGGGGGGGGGGGGGGGGGGGGGGGGGGGGGGGGGGGGGGGGGG